>JAZQKW010000111.1:0-7568 GCA_045542375.1 Butyrivibrio sp. | reverse complement strand
TGTCAAGATATACTTCCCTTTCATAATCAGGATTATCCGCCGGTATTCCAAGATAAGGAACAAGTTCCTCCATGATTGCCTTAGTTACCATCTGAGCTGCCCATGATGTATCATATTCTTCAACCTTAGGTGTATCAATAGTTACATACACCAATACCTCCGGATCTTCTGCCGGTGCAAATCCCATAAATGATACAATGTAGCTTTTCTTATCTCTTGGAATTTTCTCGGCCGCTCCTGTTTTACCACCGATTGAATATCCATCCATATATACATATCCGCCGGTTCCATAATCTACAACAGCTCTTAACATACTTCTCATTATTGCAGAAGTCTCCTCGGACACTGTTTTTGTAACAAGCTCGGGCTCTATTTCTTCAATTATCTCACCAGCGTCATTGAGAACTTCTTTCACAACATGTGGTGTGTAGTAATTTCCACCATTAATTATTGATGCAAAATTTGCCATCATCTGTATCATATTAACATTGATATTTTGTCCAAAAGTATTGGTAGCAAGGTCTACATCCATCATTCCGTCTTCTGAAATCAAAAGTCCTGCCTCTTCTGACGGAAGGTCAATTCCTGTCTTCTGTCCAAACTTAAATACATCAAGATATTTTGAAAACATTCTTTTTCCAATAATATCTCCAAACTGCATAAGGCAGTCGTTGCATGACTGTCCAAGTGCTCCGGTTACTGTAAGTTCTTCATGACCCACACCACCATGGCACAGGATTTTGGCACTGTCATACACACCATATCCGTCGCACACGAATACATCCTTAAGGTCTATCAAATCTTCTTCTATCAATTCCGCTATAGTGAATGTCTTGAAAACTGACCCTGGCTCAAAAATCTTACTTACGGAATTATTACTCCACACAGAGTAATAAGCTTCTACCTTTTCTTTCTCCGTCATTTTATCAAGTTCTTCCTGCGTATACACAGAGGAAATATCTCTTGGATTATTAAGGTCAAAGGTTGGATAATCTGCCATTCCAAGTATTTCGCCATTCTTTGGATTCATAACTACAACTGTTGTGGTAAGCGAACCATATTCATCATTAAAATCCTTTATGGCATTTTCAATTATATTCTGAATACTGTAGTCTATTGTGGTGACTATTGTACTTCCGTTAATAGCAGGAATTATCTGAGATTTATACTCGCTATTATCAATATATCCGTACTGTCTACCGTCTACACCAGCCAGATATTTCTCATATATATTCTCAACTCCGATTTCTCCACCATTGTTTTTGCTTGAAAAACCGATGAAGTCAGATGCAAGACTTTTAAAAGGATATGTTCTCTTATATTCTGCTTCAAACCATACGCCTTTAATATTGGAATTTTCTTTCATTTCTTCCTGAAATGCCTCAATGTCTGCACTGCTTAATTCCTGAAGAAATCTCTTGTAGGAGCTTTTCTTCTCCTTAGCTGCATTCTCGTTAAGGAAATCATTAAGTGTATTCATATCAAGTTCCGGAAAATGCTTAGCTAACGCTGCCACGGTAGGTTGTCTGTATTCTTCTTTTGAAAGCATAACCTTGCTGTCAATTATCAGATTATATACCTTAGTACTGTATGCAAGTATTGTTCCGTTTCTGTCTGTAATATCTCCTCGTCTTGCAGGAATCGCTCTGCTGTCGTATGCAAAATTATCATATACAGCCTTTGAATAATCTTCACCCTTCTTCAGATTAATTCTGAATAACTGTACCGTAAGAAAAACTAAAAGAAACCCTATCGTCAAATAGATTACCAAAAGCTTCTTCTTCATCTTAATTGTGAACTTCTTGCTTTTAATCTTCTTATTCGCTGACATGGTTTCTCCTAACTCTTAATTATTATTTTTAGTTATGTCTGAATACTGGATTACGTATTCGCTTTCTCCGCTCTTATACTCTACAATCTGTCCTGAGCCTGCGTGTACCATCCCTAATTCTTCAGTCGCCACCTTATAAATATAATCGTAGTTGATTGATGTGTCAATCTCTAGCTGTTTCAAATCATTGCTTTCTTTCAGATTGTTAAGTTCCTGCTGTAATTCATTAATCTGTCTATTGTTACTATTCTTCTCGTTAAAAAGAGAAATATAATTAGCACAGATAAACATAGTTATTCCAACTGCCAGTGAAATTACTGCAGTATAAAATGTACCGAACCTTCCTGCTCTTCTTCTGTTCTCTTCGGCATAATGTTCTGCCTGTCTTCGTCTTCTTTCATTTTCGGTAAGTACTTCTCTGCGTCTTGGTTGTCTTACAGGTGCTGTTTCCTGTATATCAAGAGCCGCACTTCCGTGTATGTACCGGTTTCTTCCTTGTATATTAGCCATATGTTATTTTACCCTCGTCTTTCAAATACTCTCAGCTTGGAGCTCTTCGACCGCTTATTGTCTTCAAGTTCTTCTGCTGACGGAATAATTGGTTTCCTTGTTATTATTATTCCTTTTGGCTTGTTGCCACATATGCATACCGGAAAATCCGGAGGACATGTACATGTGTCAACATTATCTCTGAATTTATTCTTTACTATTCTGTCCTCAAGCGAATGAAATGTGATGATACATAATCTTCCGCCGTCGTTTAATAACCCAATCATTTCGTCGATTGAGTTCTCAAGCACTTCTAATTCCTTATTGACTTCAATACGGATTGCCTGAAATGTCTTCTTCGCCGGGTGTCCGCCCGTTGCTCTCATTTTCATAGGGATTGCTGCCTTGATTACTTCCGTCAGTTCACCCGTAGTGGTAATTCTTCCATTCTGTCTTGCAAGACAGATATGCTTTGCAATATTCTTTGCAAAACGATCTTCACCATAATCCCTGATAATACGGAACAGTTCCATTTCGCTATAGTCATTGACTATATCTTCCGCTGTTATCTGAAGTCTTCTGTCCATTCTCATATCAAGAGGTGCATCTTCCTCTTTATATGTAAAACCTCTTTCTGCCGTATCAAGCTGATATGAAGAGACACCAATATCTAACAATATTCCGTCCACCTTCTGAATTCCAAGGGAATTAAGCACTTTCTTAATATTGCTGTAGTTGTCTCTTACTATGGTTACACGTTCTTTAAATTCTTCAAGTCTTCTGCCTGCTGCTGCAATGGCATCTTCGTCCTGGTCAATACCTATAAGCCTTCCCTTATCAGAAAGTCTCTTGCATATGTGATAGGAATGTCCGGCTCCTCCCAGAGTTCCGTCCACATATATACCGTCAGGTCGTATATTAAGATTCTCTATTGTCTCATCAAGCAGAACTGATTTGTGTTCAAAATTCATTATCATGTCCTTTCTATATTGAGAATCCTAATCCATCAAGATTAGCTGCAATTTCGTCCATATTGTCATCATACTGTGCAGTAATCTCTGACCATTTCTCCTTATTCCATATTTCGATTCGTCTTGATACACCTACCAATACAACATCTTTCTCAAGCCCGGCAAATTCCCTTAAAACTGAGGGAATAAGAATTCGTCCCTGCTTGTCCACTTCGCAATCCGCTGCACCCGCAAGGAAAAATCTTGTGAATTGTCTTGAATCCTTATTGGTAATTGACAATGATGACAGCTTGTCCTCAAATACCTGCCAGTCTTCGTTGGCATATCCATACAGGCATCCGTCTAATCCTTTTGTAATTACAAAGGCTTCACCAAGCTTATCTCGAAACTTAGCAGGAATGATAACTCGTCCTTTGGTGTCAATCGTATGATTATATTCACCTTTGAACATTTCTCATCACTCCTTCCTATCGAAATTCACCACTTTCTACCATTTTCATCCACTTTCCACCACTTATGTTCCCATTTTAGTACTTTTATATGAAAATAGCAAGGACTTTTTTAATAATTTTAGGTATCAGAAGTAAAGCCCTCTGAGAAGTTGTCCAAGTTTTGGGCAAAAGTGTCATTTTTGACCAAAATACCGAGGTGCATATGACTTCTTTTAATTTTTGGTCAATTTGAGTATAAAAGTAGTGTTTTTGTCCAAACCAAAACGGTGTCATCCACTGCGGTATTTTTGGAGCAAGATGATGGCGACCACCACTTTTTTGACCAAAATATAGTGTTTTCCCGCAATTTACCTCTTAAAATATAGAAATATCTTGGATAAATAAGGAAATATTGACCAAAGAAGACTTGTCCAATTCCCAGATAGTACAGAGAAAACACAAAAAAAAGACCCCGCCATAAGGCGAGGCCACAATATTTTTGTCTATTCTATTTTACCATCATTTATTCTGATAACTCTGTCGCATTTTGCTGCAACATCCATATCATGGGTAATGATTACTACTGTAGTTCCCATTTCATTTAATTTCTTGAAAACATCCATAATATCTTCTGATGTATTCACATCCAGCGCACCCGTTGGCTCATCTGCCAGAAGAACCTTAGGACTGTTAATCATCGCTCTGGCAATGGCAACACGCTGTTTCTGTCCACCGGAGAGATTCTTAACTTTTTTGTCAGAAAGATCTAACATATCCACCTGTTTAAGTACATCATAGGCTTTCATATTCCTGTCCTTTTTACTCCCTGACTTCTTAGAAAAATACAACGGCATAAGAACATTATCCATTACTGTGTACTGTTCAAGCAGGGCAAAGTCCTGAAGAATAATACCAATATCCTTGTTGCGGATTGTTGCTTTTCTTCTTTCCTTAATACCTGATATATCCTTTCCATCAAGGTAATATTCACCCTTTTCATAGTCATCAATACAGCCAATTATGTGCATAAGGGTTGATTTACCTGCACCGGATTTGCCGATGATGGCTACCATCTCTCCTTTATTAATCTCAAGCGACACATTCTTAAGAGCTGTAAATGCATTAATCTTGCCGTAATTATATGTTTTGTAAATATTATTAATTTTTATCATATTGCCTCCCTGCTACACTTTGTTTCTTACAATTTCAATCAGTGTATGTTCTTTTAAAATACTTCTTGTGGTAAGCATCGCATCAATAGTTATTACCGAACTTATTATAACAAGCGATATTACTTCCACTTTACCTATATAACAGTTAATATCGCCAATAATGGACATGGCGTTCTGTATTTTCAAAAGTGAGAGTGCCATAACAACTGAAACAATACAATTGAAAATCATTTCAATACCGCTAGTAATCGGTGCCATACTATTCTTCATACCTGACACATACATAATTCCATAATGTCTGATACTCTTACTTGTCTTAACAGAAACAATTCCAATTATACTTATACCAAAGAGGATAAGAACTACTACACACAAAGGTATATTTCTCATCATATCATTATCATATACAGCTTTGCTTCGCTCAATCAACTCATCTGCTTTAGGATATACCAAAGGATCCTCTGGAAATGTTCGAAAATCATTAACTGTCTTTCTGATTTCTTCAAGCTGATCCTTAGAAAGTCCGTCATCAGGATTGAGAATTACATTTCCAAAATAAGAAATCCATCCATCAGGAATCTTATATTCCTCTGACTCAGGTATTATTATCCTAACATACTCAAACTGTTCATATGTATGTATTGGAAAAAAATCTTCATAGGTCATATCACTAAAAGTATGTGAAATATCCGTGTATATTCTCTGTCCGTCTGATATAACACCGGAAACATAGCAATTAATAGGTTCAAGTTCGCTTGTCTTATCTGAAGTATCTCCAATTCCATTCAGTACAAATTCATCTCCAACACCTATACCATAAGGGTTTTCAGAAATCAGAATACATATAGTATCATCCCCCATATCCTTCCTTCCGGGATAATTTCCAGCTTCAAGTCTCGGGGTTAATTTCTTCAACATTTCTCCTGTATGAACAGATATTGTCAGATGAGAACCATATTCACCATCAATAAATGCATCATATGTATGTACTCCTATAACCTCTCCAAATGAATCCAATTCGTCTATATACTCTGACCTGATTCTATCAAAAAACATTGTATTCTCATCAATATACTTTGATGCAAACTTGTATAATTTTGCCTGTTGCTCATAATTGGATATGAGTGTAACCGATATAATCATCATTACCACAAGCAATACAATGGTACACAGATTATACCAGAAATTTCTGATATACTCGTTTTTTGCAAATCTAATCATCCTTCGTCCTCCTCAACATATCCGTTAACCTGTTTCTGTTAAAAGTGCTAAGAAGTATCGTCGTAAAGACAATTACACATATTTCATATATCCCTATCATAATTCCATATATTCTTGGTGTATACATTGACACGCTCTCATCATATATGGAGGTAATTATGTGTTGTAATCCATACCTGAAAATAATGAAACCTGCAATTACTGTAACTATATTAATAATAATAATCTCAATTTCGTTAATAAGTATACGTCTTCCTTCTGTTGCACCAACTATGCCGTACACCGCCATCTGCTTCTTTCTCTGACTGACAACATAACCAAATAACAGGCATATATTAAGTGCCGACACAATGCCTATAGCAACTGATATTACAATTATGGTTCTGTAAGATATAACTCGTTCATTATCAATTATCTGAAATTCATCAATACTGAATCGGTCTCCAAGCACATCGTAAAAACTGTCCTTAATTGTATTGTATTCCTTCACTGTAGGCAGATTTTCAAAACAGAAATTCACCATCCATACCCCTGCATTATCTGGGCATGAAGTAAATGGAATACTAATGGATTCGACATCCCACTTCCCAATACCCACTATTTCAAACGACTCTCCGGCAATTTCAATAACATCGCCCAACTCATCTTTAGAAATTCTGTCACTAAAAGCAACTTTAGATGCATTCTCTGCGTCTACATCAGTTAGCAATCTTCCATATTTCAATGACCTCATATGATTATCACTGTCCCATATTTTAAACTGTCCGTCAGAATACTTCGCATATGCAGTTAACATTGCACTACTTTCCTTATCCGTATTGGATATAGAAACAAAAATATAGTCCAAATTATCTTCTATCTGATCCATAACACTAAGCAGGCACGCTTTAAACGTGCCTGCATCAACATCTTCATAATATGTACCGACATTGCGTTTATCAATATCAAGTTCCTGAAGCTTTGACTGGTAGCTTCCATATATTCCATATACGAAGAATATGCTTATAATAGAAAATAACTGGGATATAATCAGAAGAATATATATTTTCCGAATACTTTTAAAAGAATTCAAGATATTCTTTAAAGCTAATTTAATCATTCTCATTATCACCCGCTACCTCTCGTTACTATCGTAACAATTATTCATAGTATTGTTTTGCAATCACTGTGTAATTATCAAGAGTCGTTCCCGACGAAAAACTTGATGAAACACTTCCTTTAGCATAGTGATAATAATCTTTAATATAACTTTCTTTATCTCTTGCTATTTTTACAGAAGACACCTCACCCGCTTCTAATGTTGGTGCGATATTTCTTGAAGCAGAATAATCCATACTTGAATAATCAAAGCAACGAACAGTCAATGAATAATAACATGTACTTACTGATGTATTCTGTACACTGGTAATTGCATATGTATCATTGCCAGATGCAGAATAATTAGCTATTGCGC
>JAZQKW010000110.1:0-1581 GCA_045542375.1 Butyrivibrio sp. | reverse complement strand
CCCTCCGGACAGGTCACTGTACCTTTTAATACAACTGTCTGTTCTGTTAGTATATCCGGGTCATAGCTTCCGCTTACCGGATTCGTTGTATCCCACTCAACATCAGCCTCAGTATAGGTATTACCTTCTGTTGTGATGTATACCTTTTCAGGAAGATTCATCTCTTCGTATGAAGTTCCATTGGCTACGGTAATAGACTGAGGATTTGTAATACTTATAAGTCTTTCCTTATCTGTGACAGCAAATGTATATGTTAAAATAACAGTACTGCCATCCAGTCTCACAACGGATGCCTGCTGTCCATTAACCGTTGCTGTAACAGTAGGTGTCCATAATAAATTCTCATTCTTGCTAACAGTTATATATGCAGTGTATACAGTACTATAATCCGCATTACCGGTTACTGTAGTCTCTCCCTCTTTCCATGTGACTGTTGCTCCGGTAATTCCTGATGTGAGTATTGATACCTCTGTATCCAGTGCCTCAGAAGATTCAGGTGCATCTAATTCAACCGCAACATTATCTATCCCATCATATATTTCTGTAAGCTCCACCGGTTCACTTGCGTAGTCAGTTTCTGCTACTCCATTAATATCTTCTGCAATGATGTATGCATAGTAATCTATTCCGCATACCTTGTCTGAAAGTGCTTCAGGAAGTGTGAATGAATCATTGCTATTCAATGCTCCATAGTAAAGCACCTCTGCATCATTTGAGTTTCCTTCGGTATATTCCTTATCTAATAAAAATACGGATGCCTGTGTAGCGTTGGTGCTATTGGTTCCTCCTATGGTGTATGGAACCATTATCCTGTCTTCACTTCTTATAACTGTACCATTAATTGCTACTGTCAGATTCTCATCTATAAGTGTCAATTTATACTCCGGGGCTCCAGAGCTGCCTGTATCATTGACTATAGATGAGAAAAGTACGGATGCCAGATTGACATTTAAGGCAGGGCTGACGCCGACAGATGTGCTATTGTAAACTGTACGATCGCAAAAGCCATCTATGACAAAAACGCAACTTGTATTCCTTATCGAGCGCAGCCACCAATTCCCGTTACCACCCGTCTTTACTCTGTTTACTGCATTATCTCCTATGTTACTATATCCATAGCTTGTATTATTTGCTTCCCTTGCGTCAAGGAGAAAAATCTTATCCCCATTTAGTGCAACGTAATCAAAAGGCCTTTCTCCATCTGTGCTGTCTGCCGCACTCTTAGTGCCTGATGCTATGGCATTCTGTTCTGCTGTAGTGAAATTACTTGTTAAAAATGTTCCATTCAGATATGTCCTTATATCACTGTCCGCCCATACTTTGCTGTCATCATCAAATGGTCGTGTTTCCAGGATGCTGTTACAGTCAAGGAGCATGGTCTTTCCACCAAACACTGTTGTATTACTGTCAAGTATTCTGTACTTTACAGGCTCAGGGGTTCCATCTCCATCTGTATCATAGGTTCCAAAGTATACATAGCTTCCTGTCCATGCATCACTATTACTTGCCGGTACAATAGGGTCTACAATGCCGCTTGTTCCAAGGTTCTTTGACTTTACACTCCAAGGTATGAAAATCTTA
>JAZQKW010000109.1:0-1647 GCA_045542375.1 Butyrivibrio sp. | reverse complement strand
GTGTAGCTCTGCCCTTTTTCCATCTCCGGACTGCTTACAATTACTACTGCGTAGTTAAGCTCCGGACTGTGATTAATTATCTCTTTGCCATCATTATTTTTTACCGTTATGACAGTTCCTGCTGTACGATTACCAACATTTAAGGATATAAGTCCCTGCTTAGATTCGCTGAAGGTCTGAGCCATTCCGGATGCTCCGGTACCGATAAACGTTCCACCTGAAATAACCGCTGTCGTGTCGTAGTCAAGAGTTGCCGTATCACCGGTTGTAGGTCCGGTAATAATTACATCTCCTCCTGTCATCTCAAAGCTTCCATTGGCATCTATTCCGTCTCCACTTGATGTGATTCTAAGAGTTCCTCCTGAGATAACAATAGTTCCGTTACCGGCAGACATCATTCCACCGCCATGTCCGCCCGGCTTACCAAAATTCATATTATCTCTTCCCCCAAGACCACTGTCATCATTGCCTCCTGCTGAGTTGATACCGTCGTCCTTGGCAACTAATGTTATACTGCCTCCGTTTATTGATATGTCGGTCCCTTCCAGACCCTCATAGCATTCAGTAATATCAATAGTTCCACCCTTTATCATCAAATCCTCGTCAGCGTGAATACCATCGTCTCCTGTGGCAATTTCATAGGTACCTGATATAATCTCAACCGACAGGTTGGAATGAATTCCATCATCAGCCGAATTGATTTTGTAGGTTCCTCCGCTTATCTGAATATTGCCGTCAGACTTTAGGGCTTTCATACTTGTTGAGTCCTCTGCTGCCGTAGTTGTTAATCCGGTATTATCACGAGGTCTCATTCCGCCATGTCCTCCCGGACCCATCGGCTGCCCTCCCATAAAGTCACCATATCCACCTGAGGATGTCTTGTCGCCGTTCTCACTACCTCCGCCGCAGGTAATATTATAATCTCCATCTTTTATCTGGAGGTACGCAACTCCACTTATTCCGTCCCCTTCTGATTCGATATCAAAATTTCCATCCGATATATATACATAACCTTTTGCGGTATCCTCAGTGTTCTCTGAATGTATACCATCCTTTCCTGCTACAAGGTTATATGTTCCTCCCGATATTTTTACAGCATCATCAGCTACTATTGCGTGAGATGCTGATGATACATCATAGGTACCTCCGGTAAAAGCAATGTCTTTTTTACTGACAATACCATGTGCAACAGGTGAGGTTACCTTTAATGTTCCTTCTCCGTTAAAGGTTATGTCTTTCTTGGAAAACACTGCGCCGTCTATGTTATTATCATCTATAGCTTCAAAGCTTCCTCCATTAACAAGAACATTCTCACTGCCTTCTGTCATAGTCACATATACCTTGTCTGCATTGGCAACATACAGAGCTGCTGAAGTATTGCTGGTAACAGATACTCCGTCCAACACTATATGCACTTCTGAGGAATCCTTAGAGTCAACTATTATCATACCATTATCCAATGTACCAGAGATAATGTAAGTAGCTTCATTTAACAGACATACTTTATTATCCTTTACCGACACAGATTTGGAATCACATTTTACAGTGTCTCCGTTAAGTTCGATTCGAATGCTTTTGTCTTCCTCGTAATCTGTTACGCTGTCTTTATCTGAAAAAATATCTTCTTCCTTATCAGGAAAAGTTATA
>JAZQKW010000108.1:0-3431 GCA_045542375.1 Butyrivibrio sp. | reverse complement strand
AAGGAACAGGTTAAGTACCCATACATATTCCAGACAGTAGGTGATATTAAGATCCCTGTTAATATACCAACATGGTTATATCCTACATATAATGGAAAGACCGGTAACTTCAGATTCGCCGTTAATGGTAGTGAAGGAACCAATATGATGATATACTTCAAAGTCTTTGATAAGAACGGTAACGAAGTGAAACCGGGCTCTGCTAATTCATCATATACAACCGTAAATGGTGTGGGGTATGGATACAGAGTTGCACCACTTGGTAACCTTATTAAGTATTATGATAGTGATCCTAATACCAATAATCCGATTTCCATAGATATGAAACCGGGTGGAGTACTTCAGTTAAATACAGAATATGTATTGGAAGTAAGTGCTTATGAAGCACATGATGGAAATGTTAATTTCTCATCAAGACTTGGAAGAACCACATATGATTTTAAGACACCGGTTAGTCTTGTGGGACCAAAGGCAGCGGTTCGTATTACAAAGGGTCAGACCAGTATTAAGGTACAGATTAATATGACTGATACCAATAGAACAATAATGAATGATGAGTACAAGGTGTCAGTATATGATGTGAATGGCAACTTAGTTGAAGAAAAATCAGTGACACTTAATAACTCCGGAAACAATGCAACTAACGTTAAGCTTGTTGATTTTACCGGACTTACTGAGAATACGGTATATACCGTAAAGGTAACAGCACGTACAGATATTAATAATGATGGTGTTGCAGACGGAGTATACGAAGATGAGATTAATACATCAACAATCACATATGCAGAATCATCAGTTGTATACGAATTCACACCTGCAGGAAATCTTGTATTTACGCTTGTTCAGTGTATTAACTTTGAAAATGTAGAAAAAGTTATGTATTCAATCTACTCAGAAGATGGAACACAGTACTACACAAGTGAGAATGTGCCAATGGACACATGGGATGAGATTTCTGTCAGTGGAAGCAGTGCATATAAGTACGAAATAACTAACTGGAATCCATTATCAGGTGTAACTTATTCATATGTAATTCAGTATTACAGTGATGGTGGCGATTTATTAGGAACTACTACAGGTTTCTTCAAGAGGTCATAACCAGGATAATTATATAGAGGAAGTGAGCATATGAAACGAGCAGAAAAAAAGAATACAGGAATATATAATATCTTTGGTGCACTTATTGTACTTGCATTAGTCGGATTGACAATAGTCGTTATTAACGTACTTAAGAATCGAAGCGATTCATATGTCATTCCGGCGGGAAGTACGGTGTATGATGTTAATAACGAGTACATCCCTCTGGATGAAGAAGCCAAATTATATAAGAAAGCAGATGGTAATTATTATTTGAAAACAGCGGATAAAGAGGTATACCGGATAGGAGACCACGCTGTAGTTCTTGATAAGAACACAGATAATGTTAACATCTACGGAGAAGTATATAAAATAAGTGAAGACGGAATAATTTCAAGTTCTACGGGGCATACGGAAATATCGGATTTTTCTGAACCGGGATTGTATAAGCTGTCTGACAGAAGATATGTTATGACAGGTAATGAAATTAATTCCACAGATAAGTCATATTCAACTGACAAATATGTGTACATCAACATTTATAAAGCCGGTACAGCGGTACTTATGAATGATGAACAGTATAAGAATACGGTATATCCGATTATGCTTAAGAGTGGTCAGTTGTATCTTGATATATCAAGCGAGTTTGCATTTTATGGTGAGAATCTTATCAACCTTAAGAATGTAATAGGAAGTTCTAATGAATATACAGGGGATTCTTTGTTATATGTTGAAGGATTAATAGATGACGAAGAATACGAAGCAGCCAATAAAAATCCGGATGTAATTACCATTGTTGCAGGAAACGGCGGTTCCGGCGGTTCCGGCGGACAGGGTGGTAATGCAGGAGATGGTGGAATTGGTGGTTCCGGCGGTTCCGGTGGTCAGGGTGGTTCCGGCGGTTCCGGTGGTTCCGGCGGATTCGGTGGTGTCGGCGGCATCGGTGGTTCCGGTGGCGAAGGCGGCGTCGGTGGTATTGGTGGAACCGGTGGTATCGGTGGTGACGGTGGTCACGGCGGTCAAGGTGGTGAAGGAAGTGATGCACATATATCTGCATTAAAGTGGGTTGAGCTTACTTCTGTAACAGCTAACATCGGAACTATAGATGTAAAATACTACGTTTCAGATATAACCAATGATTATGTAGGTGTATACCTCTTAGTTGAGTATGTGGAAGATGGCAACAGACAGATTGAGAAAATATATCTTAACAAGACATCAACTAACTATACTATCAGAGACTGTATACCTGACACACAGTACAATATAACGCTTTGTTATGATGCATATTTCTCAACGGGCGGAGTAATCGATGATGAACCTACATCTGTTAAACATGATACAGTAAGCGTGAGAACAGGTTCAGACCTTGGTGAGATATCAATTGTATCATTAAAAGATGAAAGCATAGATTTCCAGGTTAAATTACAGAAGAATTATCTGATAACATCAGGAAAGATTGTATTGTATAACAGTAATGGAAATACCAGACTTGCTACATATGTATTAAGACCTAATGAAATTGAAGCGGCAGCGGATACTTATGTTACATGCAAACTTGCATTTGATTCATCTGCCATCAATTCGGGCGACTTATTATATATTGTATTTGAAGACGTAATCTACGATGGTGACCCGTTTGTAATATCACAACAGGCATCCGTAACATATAACAGATAAAAGGAGAAAAAATAATATGGAATCAGTATTATCAGCAACAATGTCAGCAGTAGGTTGGATTATCGGTCTTGCATTTATGGGTGCAGGTATCGGATTAGGAACAATGGGAGCGAAGGTAGCAGAGGCAATCGGACGAAATCCGGAGACGAAGAGTGAAGTGATTCATTCAGTAATGGTAGTAGCAAGTGTATTAGTATTATTATTCTTGTTATTATTTGCATTTGTTATTGTATTATTATTCTTTAATCCATTAACAGCATAACAACAAGGGGGAATGGCTGATGGAATTTTTCGTGGCCGTTGTTATTGTACTTGTGGTGTTGATTTACTTTATGGTTATTGTCTTACGAAGTGTTGTAGGTGAAGTTAACCAGAAGGTAAATGGGTATTTTTTGAAGCATCTTGAAGAATATGATGACCAGTTCGAAGAAAAATTTACCCAAATGAAGGAAATGAATGAAAAGCAAGAAAAAATGTCCAGGGAACTTAGAGGTCTTGAACGAGAATTGGAAGCCTATAAGGTATCACCATTCTACGTTCCAAGACCAATTCCGAGAGATATTTATATTCCTACCGCCAGATACATTGATAACGATTTTTTTGTAGAATATAAGATAACTAAAGACAAGTTAATGAGTATTGATAAGCAACAGGTTATATATAAAGTCGGATCG
>JAZQKW010000107.1:0-3115 GCA_045542375.1 Butyrivibrio sp. | reverse complement strand
CCTCTCTTGCTTCGTACTAAAATAACCGGTAAAAGTACGGTGGCGCCCAGTAAAAATCTGACCGCCTGAAAAGTAAAAGGCCCTATATGCTCCATGGCGCTGCTCTGAGCCACAAATGCGAAACCCCATATCGCAGCCGTTACCAGCAAGAGTATATTGCCTTTTTTAATTAATTTCATGATGTAATCCTCTTCTGCAAAATTATATGAATATTGTACTATATTTGGAGAAAAAAAGAAATAGTTATTTGATGTATCTTGCCCAGTATGCGTTCTCGTCCACGGTTTCGAGATTGAATGCATCATCGCCAATGCCAAGCTTGATGTTACATAAGGTGTAGTTTTTTGATGACACTGTTAAACCTGACATCGCTATTTCCTCCTTGTACTTTATATCCCGGGAATCCCTTTTACATATCTCCTATAAAAAAAAGGTTGCAATAATCCTTCCGGATATTGCAACCGAGCTATCATAGTATATATATTCCTTAGACCCCTGATTTTGCGTCCCTGCATTTCTACAGGTTTGCCCACTTATTCCTATATATTTAATACTTTATCACAGTATCACATCAGTTTAGTTCTGTCAACAAATTTCTACAAGCAAGTTACCTTCTGCAAGATCATTCACGACATTATATATTTTCTCCTCTTTCTTCTTGACTTTAAAGTGCTAAAGTGATATTTTATATATAATAAAATTTTTACTTACAAGGGAGACTTATATTATGGCAATGAATTATTTTAAAAAACTTCCCGAGCCGGAGGTTCTTAAGGCAGAGTATCCTATGACTCCTGAACTCCAGGCTATTAAGACTGAACGCGATAGAGAAATACGAGATATTTTTACCGGAGCTTCTGACAAATTTATTGTAATTATCGGACCATGTTCTGCTGATAGAGAAGATGCGGTTATTGAATATATCACAAGACTGGCTAAAGTTAATGAGAAGACTAAGGACAGACTTATGATTATACCTCGTGTATATACCAACAAGCCTCGTACCACCGGTGAAGGCTACAAGGGTATGCTCCATCAGCCGGACCCTAACAAGGAATCTGACTTATACGCAGGAATTGCTTCTATTCGTAAGATGCATATTGATGCAATTAAAGCAAGCGGACTTACCTGTGCTGACGAAATGCTTTATCCGGAGAACAGAAGTTATCTTGATGATATTTTATCCTATGAAGCGATTGGTGCCCGTTCTGTTGAGAACCAGCAACACAGACTTACCGCCAGTGGTATGGACATTCCTGTTGGTATGAAGAATCCTACAAGCGGTGACTTCAGTGTTATGATTAACTCTGTTATTGCTGCCCAGAGTGGTCACGAATTTATTTACAGAGGTTACAGTGTAAGCACAACGGGAAATGACCTTGCACACATTATTCTCAGAGGTGGTGTTAACAAGCATGGAACATGCATCCCTAACTACCACTACGAAGACTTAGAGAGACTTAACGAAATGTATCTTGCCAAGGACCTTAAGAATCCTGCTGCAATCATTGATGCTAACCACTCTAATTCTAATAAGAAATACAAAGAACAGATGCGTATCACAAGCGAAGTTCTCCACAGCAGAAGATATAATCCTGATATCAAAAAGCTTGTAAAGGGTGTTATGATTGAGAGCTACCTTGAAGAAGGAAATCAGAAGATTAGCAATGATATGATTTACGGCAAATCAATCACTGACCCATGTATTGGCTGGAAGGATACGGAAGCTTTATTATATAAGATTGCAGATGAATGCTAAGAGGTGACTATTATGTCGGATAAAAAAACAGTTTTACTTGGTGTTACAGGCGGTATCGCCGCATACAAAATGGCTAATGTTGCAAGCTCACTTGTTAAGATGGGTTTTAATGTCCATGTTATTATGACAGAGAATGCTACTAATTTCATTACCCCTACTACTTTTGAGACCCTTACGTCCAATAAATGTATTACCGATACTTTTGACCGTAATTTTCAATTTGAGGTAGAGCATATTTCTCTTGCAAAGAAAGCGGATGTAGTACTTATTGCACCTGCAACAGCCAATGTTATAGGTAAGATGGCTAATGGCATAGCAGATGACATGCTTACAACAACTTTGCTTGCATGTAAATGTCCTAAGATTGTTGCTCCTGCCATGAATACCAATATGTATGAAAATCCTATTGTAAGGGATAACATTGCCAAGCTTATGATGTATGGTTTCAAAATAATTCCTGCTGACAGCGGAAGACTTGCCTGTGGTGATACAGGTAAGGGAAAATTACCGGATGAATCCGTACTTATTGAATATATTATGAGAGAGCTCACTCCTAAGAAGGACCTTATGGGCAAGAATATTCTCGTAACTGCCGGTCCTACAAGGGAAGCCCTTGATCCTGTAAGATATATTACCAATCATTCCACTGGCAAAATGGGATATGCGATTGCAAGAGCGGCTGCCTTCAGAGGTGCCAATGTAACTCTCATATCAGGCCCTGTGAATATAGACAAGCCTCTTTTTGTTAATACAGTTAACGTTACCTCAGCAAAAGATATGTTCAATGCGGTTAAAGATAATTATGAGAGCCAGCATATTATTATCAAGGCTGCTGCTGTTGCCGACTACACTCCGTCAACTGTTGCAGATAATAAGATTAAAAAATCTGACTCGGATATGTCAATATCCCTTGACCGTACT
Organism: Butyrivibrio sp.; assembly: GCA_045542375.1. Lineage (GTDB taxonomy): Bacteria > Bacillota > Clostridia > Lachnospirales > Lachnospiraceae > Eshraghiella. The sequence goes on along the minus strand of JAZQKW010000107.1, from coordinate 435 downwards.
GACGACATTTTGAAATTCCTTGGTGAGAACAAGAAGGATAATCAATTCATATGTGGTTTTTCTATGGAAACAGAGAATCTTATCGAGAATTCCAGAGGAAAGCTTGAGCGCAAGAATGCAGATATGATTGTTGCCAACAGCCTTCGTACAGAGGGTGCCGGATTTGGAACAGATACCAATGTGGTTACTTTAATTACCAAGGATTCTGTTAAGGAATGTGAACTTATGACCAAAAACGAAGTAGCAGATATGATACTTGACGCAATTATTTACGGAATTTAATTTTTGTTCATAATTTAGTCATTTTCTGTCCATATTGCTTTTTTATAATCAGGGTGTGAAATGAGAACTATAACACATTATATAGAACTTTTTCATACACTCCTCTTCTTTTTAAAAAGACAGCCCGCGCAAGGCTGTCTTATATATTTTCTA
>JAZQKW010000106.1:0-1595 GCA_045542375.1 Butyrivibrio sp. | reverse complement strand
AGACAATTATACAATCTTGATGATGAGAGTCAGTTTATGGAGACCTCATTATATAAAAATACTGTTGAATACATACGAATAGCCTGCAGGGAAAGTGCAAAGTTATGCAAAGAACTTATAGATTTATGTAATGAGCCTTTAGGACCTAAAGCATACGAGGAAGCTATTAAGACTGATTATTCCATGTTATCTGCGGCAGCAGAATGTGAGGACATGGATGGCATCGGAAGATGTCTGAGTATGGATTTTACCAAGCTTAAGACCATAAGAGATTCAGAGGACCCCGAACTTAAGGAATATGTTAAATATCAGCGCAATAATGTTAAAGACAGGATTAAGAAGATAAAAGAGCAGTATTTTTCGGCTTCTACGGATAAGATTTGGAAAATGATTCTTAACGGAAGAAAATATGTTAATGTTATTATCGACCTTACAAAAGAGTATGGCAGAAGGTACGGAAATGCTAAGGTTGACAAGAATGTGGTAGATTTTTCAGACATAGAACATCTTGCTCTTAAGATTCTTGTGAAGCATGAAATTGGAACTGATGAGTATACCTACACCGAGGTTGCTAACGAGCTTGCAGCCCAGTACAACGAGATATATATTGACGAGTACCAGGATAGTAATGTGGTACAGGAGACCATACTTACAGCCATATCAGGTGAAAGATACGGCAGACCTAATATATTTATGGTAGGTGACGTAAAACAGAGTATCTACAAATTCAGAATGGCTAAGCCGGAGCTTTTTATATCTAAGTACGACACCTATGAGGATGAAGGAACTAAGCGAAAAATAGAGCTTCATAGCAATTTTAGAAGTACAGTTAATGTGATTGAGACTGTTAATGATGTGTTTTTTAAGGTTATGCGAAGAGGCGTTGGTGGAGTCGAATATACCAAAAAGACCCGTCTCAATTATGGCGGTATCATTGAAGATACTATGGATACAACAACGGACATACTTGTGGCTAAGAAGAGTTCTTTTAAAGAAATCGATATGGAAGACAGAGAAATCTGTGCCAATATGGCGGCTGCGAGAATCAGGGAAATGATGGATGAGAACAGCAGACTCTCATACAAGGACTTTGTTATCCTTCTAAGGTCGGATAAGGCATCAGGACCGGATTATGCAGAGATACTTTCAAGGCATGACATACCTGCAAAATACGATTCAACAACAGGATATTTTAGTGCTACGGAGGTAGAGACAGTACTGAATCTGCTTAAGATAATCGACAATCCAAGGCAGGAGATACCGCTTATCGCAATAATGAGGTCGTATTTTGCATATTTTAGTGCAGAAGAGCTGGCATATATAAAAGGTCCGGGAAGAAGAACGGAGTTCTACGACTGTATGTGCGATTATGCTAAGAAGATGGATAGTCTTTCTGAAAAATGCAGAACCTTCCTTGACATGATAAAAGTTTATAGAGAAAAAGCAAGACGACTTACAATCAGTGAACTGATATCTGACATTGTATATGGAAGCGGTTACTATGACTATCTGGGACTTCTTGATAACAGCAGAGGCAGACGTGCTAACCTTGACATGTTAGTTACCAAAGCCGCAGATTATGAAAAAACAAGTTA
>JAZQKW010000105.1:0-1538 GCA_045542375.1 Butyrivibrio sp. | reverse complement strand
ATTTAATCTTTAGTTGTCTCTGTCTCGTTCTGTGTCTCAGTTTCTTTCTCGGAATTATTCATATTATCCATTGGAATATCTGAATATTTTACCGGGGTCATAAGCTTGCCGTCATGACGCTTACAGAAATCTGTAATGTCTTCAGAAGTAATAGCATACTTGGCATCCTCGATTTCAAAATTCTCTAAATCCACATCTGACAAATCCTTGTAAATCATTATTTTGGTTATTGTGTTCTTACATCCATCTGATGCAATGTCTTCCGTATCCTTACAGAAGGTTACTTTCTGATGAACATTACAATATTCTGTAGGTTCTGTTCCCTTAACAAAATATTCTGTCATAACTCTGCTACCACGCTGGTCACAGTCACAGAATCCTTTAGCAACAAGAAGTCCTGAATCCTTACATACCTCAACAGCAATTATATCTTTCGGAACTTCCGGTTTCTCTGAGACATTCTCCTCACAGGTCTTCTTAATAATATCTGCCCAGATATATACATATGGGACATCATATTTGGAAGTGTCAAAAGCCTTGTTGGAATCATGACCTGACCAAATTCCCACGGTATAATCATTAGTGAATCCGATTACCCATTTATCCTTATCGTTCTGGGATGTTCCGGATTTGGCTGCAACGTAGTTAGTACCAACATCAAGTCCGCGTAATGTACCGTCAATAAGTACATTGTGAAGAGCATCCGTCATTAACCATGAAGTAGTCTCTTTAATTACTCTTGTTGATGTAACATCAGTATTATCAAGAATAATATTTCCATCATGGTCAACAACCTTGGTATAGAGCTTAGGCTCAATATATTCTCCATCATTAGCAAAAACAGAATACGCAGTTGTCATTTCATAGTTGGTTACACTACATGAACCAAGTGCAATAGGAAGATAATAGTCGTTCTGGGTTAAAGTAGTAAGACCAAATTTCTTAAGGTAGGTAGTACCTGTTGTTATTCCTATATCTGTAAGGGTCTGAAGTGCAGGTGTATTTCTCGATTCTGCAAGAGCCAGTCTTAATGGGACATAACCTACATACAGGTCATCGTTGTTCTTAACTACCTGACCACTTTCGTAGTAGAAAGGAACGTCATCATATATTTTGCCGAGAGTGTACTCAGCAGAGTCAATTGCCGGTCCGTATGCAACGAGAGGCTTAATTGTTGAACCTGCCTGTCTCTTAGAGTTGGTAGCTCTGTTAAGGATAAGGCTTTCTGTCTTATCTCCACGACCACCGATAATAACTTTAACATTACCGGTACCATTTTCTATAATTACAAGTGAGGTCTGAGGCTGAATTGTAAAAGTAGTAGACTCACTACCCTTAATAATCTCACCCTCTGTCTTTTCAAGAATATACTGCTTGTACTCGCTAATATATCCTTCTGCTTCTTCAATGGACTTGAATACCAATTCAAACTTAGGGTCGTACTTGGACTGGAGATATTTCAGTAAGGTTGATTCAGTATAACTGCTGAAATTACCATCCACATCCCTTACCCTAAAACGACAGGTAATGGTGTATTC
>JAZQKW010000104.1:0-21457 GCA_045542375.1 Butyrivibrio sp. | reverse complement strand
TAATCTCTATCCGATACAGAATCCATACTGTTAAGGGTAGGACCTGTAAAACCAAGGAGATTAGCGGTAAAATCCCTGTCGAGAGGATAGGTTGTTCCTTCAAGAGCTCCTGCACCGAGAGGGCAGTAGTTCATTCTTTTGTATATGTCTGAAAGTCTGCTGCGGTCACGCTTAAACATTTCAAAGTATGCTCCAAAATGATGAGCAACTGTTACCGGCTGTGCCTTCTGTAAATGGGTAAAGCCCGGCATATAAGTGTCAACATTTTCTTTAATTATTCTTAAAATAACTTTTAACAGCTCTCTAAGAAGGTTATCAGTTTCAACAACCTCGTCTCTTGTATAGAGACGCATATCAAGTGCAACCTGGTCATTACGGCTTCTTCCTGTATGGAGTTTTTTGCCTGTATCACCAATTCTTTCAATTAATGTGGCTTCCACGAATGAGTGTATATCTTCGTACTGTGAACTGATTTCAAGCTCACCGTTTTCGATATCTGCCTTAATCTGCTCAAGAGCATTAAGAATAGCAAATCGCTCCTCGTTGGTTACAATATTCTGCTTAGCTAACATATTAACATGAGCAATACTGCCATCGATATCCTGCTTGTAGAACTTCTGGTCAAAAGAGAGAGAAGCGTTAAAATTGTGTACTAACTGGTTGGTTTCTTTTGTAAAACGTCCGCCCCAAAGTTTCATTCTTCATTGTCCTCACTTTCTGGTGTTTCTGATATAGTGTTCTCAGTTTCTTCGTAAGTTGTCTTTTTTGATAATTTTTTGTTCTGTATGGTTGTTATCATTAATTTGATTGCACCGTTTTCAGTAATTTCCTTCTTAAATACAACTCTGAATACAATCATACCGGCGATAAGCAACCATGCAATGATTGAAAGTGCAAGTCCCGCATGGAATCTACGAGGTACATATTCCATCTCGATTGTATGAGTTCCTTTTGATAAAGGAATTGTTATAAAGGCATTTCCAACAGATTCAAAATCTGTCTTAACACCATCAACATATACAGTCCAGCTTTCATCATAAGGGATGGAAGTGAACATATATCCGTCGTTATCGGCTGTTATGTTACCCTTGATATATGTCTCGCCATGTTCTGTTATTTCAAGTCCCTTAGATGCCATAATAGACATTGCTTCTTTGTATTTATCAACATTCATTGTATATACAAGTGCATTGAGACTGCGGTCTTTATTATCTCTGTCGCTAATCTTAAGTGTAGCACCTGCATTAACATATCCTATGTCAATCATTCTTCCGTGGTTGACACCTGTAAAGCCTTCAGGAGAATCATGACCACCATATACCATTATACCTTCTACGGCTTTGTTCTGAATGTATGCATACACGAACATGTCTTTTTCAACATTGAGGATTATGTCTTTTTCCTGTACTTCAAAATTAATAGGTTCAAATACATCATATATTCCGGTGCAGGCTGATATAAAATTATTCTGAACCTGGAATGGGTTAGTAGTATTCTCATAACCAATAAGACTGTTCATATCAGCCGGGGTCATAAATCCAAGTGGAAGCACATAATTGTTAAGGTAGAAAAATTCTCCGTCATAACCTGAATGGTATGTGTAAACATCATTCTGTGGAATATGCTTATTAGTTAAAAGATATTTTACACTGAACAATGAATTTATAAAAGGTGTTCCACCGTTGCTTGCAAATGCATTAGTCGAATGCTCAAGACCAAGATGTCCGAAGAATTCTGTCATACCTGCATATGCAGTAGAAGAGAAGGTAGATGTACCATGGAAATTATGCCATGCCGCATCATTCTTTGAACGATAGCCCCTGTATTTGGTTATTCTAAAGAAAGAATCATCCTTGGCTTCTAAGTCATCTAAAATAGTCTCTACAGCGTCATAATCTATAAGATATGCAGGCTTGCTTGTTGGACTATATCCTGTCTTATCAGTATTAATAGTTACTTCTACAATAGAAATTGCAAATACTGCTATAAGGAATGCAGCGGTATATTTTTTCCACTTCTTAATAAAGAAAAGGAATAAAACATATATACCAATAAAAAGAGCACTGGTATAAAGCTGTTTAAAATCGTCTTTTTCTCCCAGAGTGTTTCCAAGGTACATTATGAAAAATAATGCACCCCACAAGCTGACAGAAAGTTCCTTGTCCTTAAACTCGTGTAAATTCTTCACTGCGTCATAGCATAGCGTGAGTATAAGGAATACATATATAAATGACTGTCTGCATGGCAGTGAATTAGGATAGTGAAGTCCATGCCATACAAAGTTAGGAATGTTCATATTAAAGGCAGTAATGAAAATAAATACTGCGATAATCTTGACAATTTTCTCTCGCTTGGTGATTTTCTTACTCATCAGATACAGTGGGATAAGTACGAAAACAGCAACACCACAATAAATATTTGGCAGGTGGTCAAGGCCCAAGTGAACTTCCGTATTAATAAGGTGGCGTTTGAAAACAGTAAAGAATGAGAAATATCTCTTTAATGTCTTCGGGAAGTTAAAGGAGCCTGAAGCTGTATACTCTAATGCAGCCATTTCCGGTAAAAGAATTATTGCTGCAAAACATCCTGCTAATAATGAATATACGCCAAAACGAATGATACTCTTAAAATAATCCTTCTTGTCCGATGGTACCGGTCTGGATACCATTGTTATTACAAAATATATTACAGAAGATATACATATCATTATGGCAATGTAATAATTTGATAATATTGCCATACCAAGTGAAATTGAGTATAAAAGTCCCTTTCCTTCGTTAACTAACTTCTCGATACCCAGAATGATAAGAGGGAAGAGAAGTACACTGTCAAGCCACATAAGATTCCAGCTGTACGCAGTTACAAAGCCTGAAAGCGCGTAAAACATACCGAAGATAGCGGCTGAAAGATGTCTTTTGTTATTGTGTTTACATAAATAATATGTGAAGGTAAAGCTTGCTAAAGCAATTTTAAGGACAATAATCATGTCCATTACTTCAACAATCCATTTCTGCGGGAATAATGCCACAAACCAGTTAACTGGGCTTGAAAGGTAATATCCGAATAATGCAAGGAAGTTGGTTCCCATTCCGATATCCCATGAATAGGCAAGACTTTCGCCTGTACGTATCTTTTCCCATAACTGAGAGAAGAAAGGTGCATATTGATGATACATATCTGAACGGAGATAGTAATTCTCTCCGCCCGGGAAAATGTCACGCATTATATAAATAGCCATCATTATTATAAGCGGAACAATAAAGGAGAGCACATATACGGCTTTACTCTTTATTATGTCATTAAGTATGCGGATGGTTTCTCCCTTTTTCTTAGCTCTGGTTTCTTCCATCATTTAAATCCTCCTGAACCTTAGTCTCTTTCTTCTTAAATATTAAAAATTTACTTGCAAAATAATTAACAATTATCACAACAACACTTGCAATGAGCTTGGCAACATACTCATTCATTCCCAAATAGTAGGTTACGGCTAAGAATCCCTCTTCAAATAAGAAGGAGAGTACTCTTGCACCTACAAAACCGATGATTTCAGGAATGAGCTGCTGCAGTCTGAAACTTTTACTCTCAAATACAAATAATTTATTGGTTATGAATGCAAAAATAACAGCACCAACCCAAGAAATTATGTTGGCAATCAGAACCGGTATGAATATTCTGCGGCACAGCCAAAATATAATGTAATTAACAACAGTTGTCAGCACACCAAAAATAAGGTATACGATAGTCTCTCTGTTAATTAATTTACGAATCAGATTCTTCATGGGAATCCTCCTCTGTTATGGCTTTAATGTTGGTCTCCTTGGTTATATAAATAGGGCGCTTCTTGCTCTCTGTAAATATTCTTGCCACATATTCACCAACAATACCGATTGAAAGCTCAATAATTCCGCCAAGGAAAAGCATAACAACCATTGTAGATGCATATCCCGGAAAATCAATTCCGGTAACAAGTGTCTTAATAAGAATATATAGTCCGTAAATCATGGCAATGGCAGATATTATGAATCCCATTACAGCCACAAATCTTAATGGCTTGATGGAAAAAGAAAAAATACCATCCATTGCATAGCGGGTGAGACTCTTGAAACTCCACTTACTGGTACCTACGGTTCTTTCAACATTGTCGTATTCAATCCATTCCGTATCAAAGCCTATCCATGAAAAGAGACCTCTTGAAAATCTCTGTACCTCTCCCAGTGACACGATAGTCTCAACCATCTGTCGGCTCATTATTCTGTAGTCAACAGCACCGTAAGGAATATTGGAATCAGTAAGTCTGTTGTTGAATCTGTAAAACATCTGAGAAAAGAAGCTTATAATCTTACGTTCACCTTTTCTCGAAGTACGCTTAGCGGCACAACAGTCATGACCGTTCTCAACACTTTCTACCATACGTGGGATGAGAGAAGGGGGATGCTGTAAATCTGCATCCATAACAATGGCATAATCTCCCTTAGAGGCTGAAAAGCCTGCATACAAAGCCGCTTCCTTTCCAAAGTTTCTCGAAAAAGAAATAAACTTTACATTATCATAAGTAGCAGCAAGTCCCTTCAAAAGAATCAGGGTATCATCCTTGCTACCGTCATTTACAAAAATAAAATTAAAGTAATAACCCGTAATAGTATCGGTTATTTTGCTTGTCTCATTATAAAAGGAAGTAATTACATCCTGTTCATTATAACAAGGCACAATGATGTCAATTGTTTTCATTGTAAGTCCACCTTATTTTGATTAAATATGCATATAAGCACAGTTGCAATAATTATATAATAATTGGATAATAGTGTCAATTTTAAAAAAAGTGTTGACAAAATAAAAAAAATGGTATAAATTGGTTGTGGTTAGCAGAGGCTAACTAATTTTGAAAGTTTCAGTTAGCATAGACTAACTAACAAGGAGAATTGGAATGAGAACACTAAAAGACGTGAAAGTCGGAGAAACGGTTAAAGTCCTTAAGATTAACGGCGAAGGTGCTGTGAAAAGAAGAATTATGGATATGGGAATAACTAAGAATGTGGAAATCTATGTAAGAAAGATGGCACCACTTGGAGATCCGATGGAATTATTCATAAGAGGATATGAATTGACAATAAGGAAAGAAGACGCAGAAATAATTGAGATAGAATAGGAGTTTCATAATGAGTATCAAAATTGCACTTGCAGGTAATCCTAACTGCGGTAAAACAACCTTATTTAACGACCTTACCGGTTCAAATCAATATGTAGGAAACTGGCCTGGAGTAACTGTTGAGAAAAAAGAAGGAAAATTAAAGCAGGATAAATCAGTATCCGTAGTTGATTTGCCGGGAATCTATTCCCTTTCACCATACACACTTGAAGAAGTTGTAGCAAGAAATTATCTTGTAGGTGAAAGACCTGATGTAATTCTTAATATTGTAGATGCAACTAATCTTGAGAGAAATCTATATCTTACTACGCAGCTTATGGTACTTGGAATTCCGGTTGTTATAGCTCTTAATATGATGGATGTAGTAAGAAAAAATGGTGATGTAATTAATACCCAGGAACTTTCTAAGAAAATTGGCTGTAGAATAATTGAAATATCAGCGTTAAAGAGTAATGGAACAGAAGAAGCTGCCAGTGCAGCAATAGAAGCTGCCAATAATTCTAAAGTAAAGACGATGCATATCTTTTCCGGACTTGTTGAACATGCAATTGCACATATTGAAGAAGCCGTAGTTCACGAACTTCCGGAAGAACAGCAGAGGTTTTATGCGGTTAAACTTTTTGAACGAGATGAAAAGATTATCGAACAGTTAAAGGTTGACCCTAAGATTATTGCTCATATTGAAAAGGATATAGCATCAGTTGAAGAAGAACTGGATGATGATGCAGAAAGTATTATTACAAATGAGCGTTATACATATATAACTAATGCACTTAAAGGAATATACAAAAAGAAGTCAGCAGGCAAGCTTACTGTATCTGATAAGATTGACAGAATTGTAACAAACAGAATATTGGCGTTACCTATATTTGTTGCAGTAATGTGGCTTGTATATACAATTTCTATTGGAACAATCGGAGATTGGACTGTTGGATTTATGAATGATACTCTTTTTGGAGAGTGGATTATTCCTAATGTTTCGTCATGGCTTGAAGGCGTAGGATGTGCGGCATGGCTTGTTAGTCTTATTTCAGATGGAATTATCGGTGGTGTGGGGGCTGTACTGGGATTTGTACCACAGATGATGATATTATTCCTTTTGTTATCTATACTGGAAGATGTGGGGTATATGTCAAGGGTTGCATTCATAATGGACAAAATATTCCGAAAATTTGGGCTTTCAGGAAAGAGTTTTATTCCAATGCTTGTTGCATCAGGATGCGGAGTTCCTGCTGTAATGTCATCAAGAACCATTGAACAGGAACGTGATAGAAGAATGACAATTATGACCACATGTTTTATCCCATGTGGTGCCAAAATGCCTATAGTCGGACTTGTGGCAGGTGCTCTTTTTGGTGGAAGTGTATGGGTTGCGACATCCGCATATTTCATTGGTGTAGCAGCAGTTGTTATTTCAGGTATTATTTTAAAGAAAACCAAGCCTTTTTCAGGTAAACCAGCACCATTTGTTATGGAATTACCGGCATATCATGCTCCTACACCAAAGAATGTATTACGTACAACCGGTGAAAGAGGATGGGATTTTATTAAGAGGGCAGGAACTGTTATTTTAGCTGCAAGTATCATTATCTGGGTACTTAATTCACTTACATTTGAAGGTGGCTTCCACTATATCGGAGAAGGTGATGAGAAATCAATACTTAATGTTATTGGTGAAGTGATAGCTGTAATATTCACACCACTTGGATTTGGTAATTGGCAGTCAGCAGTTGCAACAGTGCTTGGTCTAGTAGCAAAAGAAGAAGTAGTTGGTGTATTCGGTTCCCTTTCATCTATGGCAAGTGCGGACCTTGCATTTGAACTTGTAGAGGCAGGAGAAGCTGCAAAACTTACGATAATTGGTCAGGAATTTTTTGCCGGCAGCGGACTTGCAGCATTTTCATTTATGATATTTAATCTTTTATGCGCACCATGCTTTGCCGCTATGGGAGCGATTAAGCGTGAAATGAATAGTGCCAAGTGGACATGGGGAGCAATCGGTTATATGACATTCTTTGCATATGCAAGCTCATTAATCGTATATCAGCTTGGTTTACTCTTTACAGGAAATGGGTTTACGGTATGGACAGCAATTGCAATAGCAACGCTTGTGGCAGTTATTTGGCTTCTGTTCTGTAAGAACAGATATAAGGAGGCGTAAATTATGAATTGGCAGACTGCAGTTGGAACGGCAATTGTGGCAGGCATATTCATAGCAATTGTCGTACGGATGATAATTAATAAGAAAAAAGGAAAAACAATGTGTTCCTGTGGTGGTGGCTGCAGCGGCTGCCCTATGGGAGATAAATGTGGAAAAAAATAGTGATATATTGAAGTTAACGGTCTTAGGATCGGTAATTTTTATGTTGAAAATAATAGAAATATATCAGAAAACTAATGAGTTGAAAAAATGTGTAAAAAAAACGAAGCTTTTTCAGAAAAATGTTTAGTACATATATATACGATATGAGTTATACTGTATTTAGTACATTAAATTGATGAAATGTAAAAATGAAAAGAGGAAGATTATGAAATCAATTAAAACAATTTTTAATGAAGTGTACAGTGAAGGCTTGGCAGAATATGGCTTTAAGAAGGTGCCGGGAAAATACCCATATTTTGCAAGAATGGTGGGAGATGAGATTATTCAGGTAATAACGTATAGGACCTTATCTGATAATCATCCGGATTTTAGAGAAATTGTTTTGTTGTCGGGAGTAATAACTGTGTATAGGGATAGTCTTAAATTTGATTTTCCACCGGATGGTATGACGGATCAATATGGTGAATTTATGAGTACAGTAAGTAACATAGGCTATTCTGATATATATATGAGCTACTGTAAAAAGAAAGAAAGTCATATGATTCAAATAGTTGAGAAATCATTAGAGAACTGTAAAAAATATTTTATACCTGTGTTAGAAGGAATTAAAACGTTACGAGACTGTCTGGAATATTATATTGAGTATAAATTTTATCGACAGATGGATATTCATGATTATTTTTCAGAAGATTTTATAAAGAACGGAATGGATAATTCGGAAGGAATGTTATTTTATAAGTGTTGTGATGAATACAGATGTAAAGAACTGTTAAAGAAAAAATACGAAAAAGCTGTTGCTTTAGAGGAAAAAATGATTCTTTCTGCAGAAAACGAACTGGTTAGAGTCGAAAGAAGTGAAGCACTAGAGCGTCTCAAGAAAGCATGTGAAAAGAAGATGTCTATTATAGACCAAACCTATCATGACAAAGAAAAAATGGAATATATACAGAGCATATTAGAGGAACGCAGACAGAGAAATACAGAAGAATTAAGGAGATATAAGTTATTATGATTAATAAAATTAAGGGATTGTCATTTTGACAATCCCTTAAATTATATCCTTTAGTCTGTTGTAAAGTTATCGAAATAACCCTGGATGAGAATAATTGGTGTTCCCTTATCTCCTGAACCTGATGTAAGGTCGCAGAGAGAACCAATTAAATCTGTAAGCTGTCTTGGAGTTGTTCCCTGAGATGCCATGTTACCTACAAGGTTATCATTCTTATTCTTAATGCTGTTAGAAATTGCTTCCTTAAGTTCTGCACCGCTAAGGTTAGCAAAATCGTTATCAGCAAGGTATTTTAACTTTAATTCATTAGGTGTTCCTACAAGTCCGTCTGTAAAAGCAGGAGATACTACCGGGTCAGCTAATTCCCAAATCTTACCCTGTGGATCCTTAAAAGCTCCGTCTCCGTATACCATTACTTCCACATGCTTACCTGTCTTCTCTAAAATAGAAGCCTGAATACCAAGAACTAAGTCCTGACATTCATTAGGGAAAAGCTTAATCTTATCTTCAGTTGCTTTGTTAGAACCAAGAAGACCATATTTTGTATTATATCCGCTTCCGTTAACAGATGAAGTAAGGATATCATCAAGACCGCATACTACCTTAGCTCCGGCAGCCTTTAAAAGTCTCTTGGTACGTACTCTTGTATGGATGTCACAGTTAATTATGCAATCTGCGTAATCAAGAATTGCCTTAGGCTGGTTAGCGAAGATAACTTCAACCTCAGCACCTGCTTCCTTAATAATCTGTGAATAATAATCTACATAATTAACACCTGTAAATTCGTGTACATTGTCACCAAATAATTCATGGTATCTGTTAAGGGTTAAAACATCTGAGTATGGATTAACACCTGCTTCGTCAAGCTGGTCATATGTCAAAAATGCATTACCAACTTCGTCACTTGGGTAGCTTAACATAAGTACTACCTTCTTGCATCCCTTTGCGATTCCTTTAAGGTTAATTGCAAAGCGGTTACGTGACAAAATAGGGAAAATAACACCAACAGTCTCTCCGCCTAACTTAGCTTTAACGTCTGCAGCGATGTCATCAACTGTAGCGTAATTACCCTGAGCACGGGCAACAATTGATTCTGTGATTGCAATAACGTCTCGGTTTCTAAGTTCAAAGCCTTCGCTCTGTGCCGCAGCTAATACACTGTCAACTGTGATCTCTACAAGATTGTCACCTTCTCTGATGATTGGACCACGAATACCTCTTGAAACTGTTCCGACTCTTCTTTCCATAGTTCTACCTCTTATAAAGTTTATTTGTGCTATGCACACCGGAACTATTATAGAACAAATTATTTTATACTGCAATAAAATTTTGTAAATATTCTTAAAATTTTTTACGATGAAAGTTCGGATAAAGCAACATATATACCTGAAATCTTATACCAAGTGGAATAATCCACCAGACCACTTTCGCTAAGGTCAAATATCTCTTGAAATTTTTTTACTGCGAGAAGAGTTGCTTCATCATATATTCCACTGATTTCAAAAGGAGGAATATTAGAATAAGTCTCTCTGATAAGGCTTAATTGTTCTTGTATTGTTCTTACGGGAGCACCACTACTTCCAATTTCAAGGAGATATCCGGGCCATGAAACTGGTACGCCTTCCACTTCGGTGGCAGTATTAATATACACGTCACTGCCATAGTAATTCCTTAAAATTTCAAGAGCGGACAGTCCGTCATCTCCAAGGTCTTTTGAACCCCACTGGCTCATGCCCGAGCAGGTTGTGCGCCTTCCGTCACAGTATTGGGTAAGAATAGGCTGCTTAATCCCTGGTCTTGAAATATAATTGGCAAAAATTTCATCTACAATAACGGAAATAGTATCAAAGATGTTCCTATTATTAATCCATTTGTGGTCGTAAGCAGTAGAAGAGGTAATGGTGAAGTTATACCCCATATTTCTGTACCATTCCGAGTAAACGCGATTTAGGGTAAAAGAAATGATTGCCAGTACATTAGCCTTAATAGTTTCCTCAGGCCATGTGGGATAGATTTCGCTACTGGCTACATTTTTGATGTAATCTGTAAAACGAATGTAATAATCCGGGGCTGAAGGGTCATTAGGCAGTCCATCATGTACAACTATAAATTCAGGAATAACTACTTCATTTAATACAATTTCGCCTGTGTCAGTAATTGGTTTGATTTCTGCTTCGGGAATTTTATCAGGATAGTTGCCGTATAGTGTATTGGGACCGATGTTGAATACTTCCTGCAAACCCTCTATATCAGCGAGAACAACATTTTGTAGAGAAAGAATTTCACAAAAGATGTTGATGCCGTTGATGGTAACAGGAAGGTATCCGTCCGCAGTTACTACAATATTATATTGTGCATAAGGGATTATTACTCCCGGCGACATGCTTAATGCTCTATTAGGAGCATCAAGGGCAACTGGCTCCGTCTGACCATCTACATTGGTTGTAAGGGTGTATACAGGTGTTCCGGAATCGGAATTTTCATATATATTTATGGTTGCATTTTTGATAGGACGGCTTAACAGATCATTTACCGTAACTTTTAAGCCCCCCGTACACTGGTTGTTCTGGGTAATATGATACATAACTAACCTCACAAATTTGTCACTATTAAAATATGTTAAAAAAAAGTTTTGTTGAATGCAATTATAGGGTTGAAATCAGAAAAAAATTGTGATAGAATTTTTACAATTTGGAGAGAAAAAAGCGCTATCTTTCTGTTTAGTTGTTTTTTTTTTGCCTAATACTAATACATAAGTACGAAAGGTGTGAAGGTGTAACGATGAAAGCATTTTTGATTCTTGAAAACGGACAAGTGTTTGAAGGAACAAGCATTGGAGCTACCAAAGATATGGTAAGTGAACTTGTTTTCAACACTTCGATTACAGGATATTTGGAGGTCCTTACGAACCCGGCTAACGCAGGGAAGGCAGTTGTTATGACATATCCGTTAATCGGTAATTATGGCATATGTTATGAAGATATGGAATCAGACCATACATGGGCTGATGGAATTATTGTTCGTGAACTTTCTCGTGTTCCAAGTAATTTCCGTAGTGAAGATACAATACAGAACTTTCTTATAAATAACAATGTAACAGGTATTGCAGGAATTGATACCCGAGCACTTACAAAGCTTCTTCGTGATAATGGTTCGATGAAGGGAATGATTACTACTAACGAAGCTTATAATCTTGATGAAATTCTCCCACAACTTAAAGCATTTGAATCAGAAAATTTAGTTGCCAAGGTAACAGATTATGAGAAATATGTGCTTGAAGGTGAAGGAAGTAAAATAGCATATGTTGATTACGGTTCGCCAAGACATATTGTAAAGGATCTTAATAAGAGAGGTAATGAGGTTGCGGTATATCCTGCAGGAACTAAGGCAGATGAGATTCTCGCAGGACAACCTGATGGAATTATTATTTCAGATGGTCCTGGATGCCCATGTGAATGTGACCTTGAAGAGATTAAGAAATTATTTAATTCAGGAATTCCTATGATGGCATACGGTCTTGGACATAACCTTGTAGCACTTGCTAACGGGGGTTCAATTGAGAAGATGGTATATGGACACAGAGGAGGCAATCACCCTGTTAAGAATACTGAAAGTGGCAAGGT
Organism: Butyrivibrio sp.; assembly: GCA_045542375.1. Classification (GTDB taxonomy): domain Bacteria; phylum Bacillota; class Clostridia; order Lachnospirales; family Lachnospiraceae; genus Eshraghiella. The sequence goes on along the minus strand of JAZQKW010000104.1, from coordinate 9,356 downwards.
ATATATTTCATCACAGAATCATGGATATATCGTGGTTAAGAACAGCGTAAGCAGTGATATTGCAAAAGAATCTTTTGTTAATGTTAATGACAACACCAACGAAGGATATGATTATATAGGTAAGAATGTATTTACAATACAATTTATACCTGAGATATGCGATTATTCAGATAAGAGCAACATAATGTATGACAGATTTGAAGCAATGATGAAGAAAGGCAGGGACTAAATTATGCCAATGGACAAAAGTATCAAGAAAGTATTAGTAATAGGTTCCGGTCCGATTGTTATCGGACAGGCAGCGGAGTTTGACTATGCGGGAACACAGGCATGCCGTTCTTTGAAAGAGGAAGGCGTGGAAGTAGTACTTGTTAATTCTAATCCTGCTACAATTATGACTGATAAGAATATTGCTGATGAGGTATATATTGAACCGTTAAATGTCGCAACTCTTAAAGATATCATTATTAAGGAAAAACCTGACAGCATCCTTCCTACCCTTGGTGGACAGGCAGGTCTTAATCTTGCAATGGAAATTGCAGAGACAGGCTTCCTTGAAGAGCATAATGTAAAATTAATCGGTACAACTGCTCTTACAATTAAGAAGGCAGAGGACAGACTTGAATTTAAGAATACAATGGAGAAGATTAATGAGCCATGTGCACCTTCTCTTGTTGTTGAGAATGTAGAAGACGGTATTGAATTTACTAATAAGATTGGATATCCGGTAGTACTTCGTCCTGCTTATACCCTTGGAGGAAGCGGTGGCGGTATCGCACACAATGAAGAAGAACTTGTTGATATTCTTTCTAACGGACTTCGTCTCAGCCGTGTAGGTCAGGTTCTCGTAGAGAGATGTATTGCAGGCTGGAAGGAAATCGAATTTGAAGTAATGCGTGACGCCAACGGAACATGTATTACAGTCTGCAGCATGGAAAATATTGACCCTGTTGGTGTTCATACAGGTGACAGTATCGTAGTTGCACCAGCACAGACATTATCATCACCTGAATACAATATGCTCAGAACATCAGCTCTCAGCATTATTGAAGAACTTAAGATAACAGGTGGATGTAACGTACAGTTCGCATTACATCCTACAAGCTTTGAATATTGCGTAATCGAGGTTAACCCACGAGTAAGCCGTTCATCTGCTCTTGCATCTAAGGCAACAGGATTTCCTATTGCTAAGGTAGCATCAAAGATTGCATTAGGATATAACCTTGATGAAATTCGTAACGCAATTACACAGAAGACATATGCAAGTTTTGAACCATCTGTAGACTACTGCGTAGTTAAGGTACCAAGACTTCCGTTTGACAAATTCATTACAGCATCAAGAAAGCTTACAACACAGATGAAGGCTACCGGTGAGGTAATGAGTATCTGTACTAATTTTGAAAGTGCATTAATGAAGGCAATCCGTTCACTTGAACAGCATGTGGATTCTCTTATTAATGATGACTATTCAGGATGTACTAATGATGATATCGTTGAGATGCTTCACAATGTTGATGATAAGAGAATCTATGTTATTGCAGAAGCAATCAGAAGAGGAATCTCTTATGATACAATTCATGACATCACAATGATTGATAAATGGTTTATTGATAAGATTGCAATTCTTGTAGAGATGGAAAAGAGACTTGCAACAGAAGAACTTACTAAGGAACTCCTCTACGAAGCTAAGAAGATGGAATTCCCAGATGTTGTAATCGGTAAGCTCTGTGGAAAGACAGCAAAAGAAATCAAAGCATTAAGAGATGAATACAATATTCATGCCGTATTCAAGATGGTTGATACCTGTGCGGCTGAATTTGAGGCATCTACACCATATTATTATTCATGCTATGACACTGATAACGAAGCAGCAGAGACCAAGCCTGAGAAAAAAGTTCTCGTACTTGGTTCTGGTCCAATCAGAATCGGTCAGGGTATTGAATTTGACTACTGTTCAGTTCACAGCACATGGTCATTCAAAGAAGAAGGCTATGAGACAATAATCATCAATAACAATCCGGAAACAGTTAGTACGGACTTTGATATTGCCGATAAGCTTTATTTTGAACCGCTTACTCCTGAAGATGTTGAAAGCATCGTAGAGCTTGAGAAACCAGATGGAGCGGTAGTACAGTTTGGTGGACAGACAGCCATCAAATTAACTAAAGCATTAATGGAAATGGGTGTTCCTATCCTTGGTACAAGTGCGGAAGACGTTGATGCCGCAGAGGATAGAGAATTATTTGATAAGATTCTTGAACAGTGTAAGATTCCAAGAGCAGCAGGTAAGACTGTATTTACTACAGAAGAAGCCCTTAAGGCTGCTAATGAATTAGGATATCCGGTACTTGTAAGACCTTCATACGTTCTTGGAGGACAGGGAATGCAGATTGCAATCTCTGATAAGGATATTGTTGAATTCATGGAAATTATCAACAGACAGGTTCAGGAGCATCCAATCCTTGTAGATAAGTACCTTATGGGTAAGGAAATCGAAGTTGATGCTGTGTGCGATGGAGAGGATATCCTCATCCCTGGTATCATGGAGCATATTGAAAGAGCCGGAATTCACTCAGGCGACAGTATTTCAGTATATCCTGCACAGAGCATATCACCTAAGATTATTGATATGATTGAAGATTACACAATTAAGCTTGCAAGATCACTTCATGTAAGAGGTCTTATCAATATTCAGTTTATTGTGTATGAAGATCAGGTATATGTAATTGAGGTTAACCCACGTTCTTCAAGAACAGTGCCATACATCAGTAAGGTAACCGGAATTCCTATTGTTAAACTTGCAACACAGGTAATTATCGGTAACACAATAAAAGGACTTGGATATACACCGGGACTTCAGAAGAATGCAGACTATATTGCTATTAAGATGCCAGTATTCTCATTTGAAAAGATTAGAGGCGCTGATATCAGCCTTGGACCTGAAATGAAGTCAACAGGTGAATGTCTTGGTATTGCCAAGGATTTCAATGAAGCACTTTACAAAGCTTTCGTTGGAGCCGGAGTTAATCTTCCAAAGCATAAGCAGATGATTATGACTGTTACAGAAAGCCAGCATGCAGATGCACTTCCTGTGGCCGAAAGATTTGCAGCGCTTGGATATACAATTTATGCAACAAGAGGAACTGCAAAGTACTTCAATGCTCATGGAGTAGAAGCAATCAAGATTAACAAGGTAGAACAGGAGTCACCTAACCTCCTTGACCTTATCCTTGATCACAAGATTGACATTGTAATTGATATTCCATCTAATGGTATTGAAAGAAGTCACGACGGTTTTATCATCAGAAGACATGCAATTGAGACAGGTGTAAATGTACTTACATCTCTTGACACTGCTAATGCATTATTAACCAGTCTTGAGTGTGCAGCAACTCAGAAGATGACAATTGTAGATATTGCAGAGATTTAATAGAATTTAACATGAGGCGTCAGTTCTTAACAGGGCTGACGCCATAAGTGATATTTGGACGGTGAAAAAATGATAAAAATATTAGATAAAATAACTGAGGTAATCAGTGAAGCTTTTGTATCCTGCGGATACGATTCAAAATACGGAAAAACAGGAATATCCAATCGTCCTGATTTATGTCAGTACCAGTGTAACGGTGCAATGGCAGCGTCTAAGGAATATAAGAAAGCCCCTTTTATGATAGGTGATGAGGTAGTTGCCAAATTACAGGATAATCCAATGTTTAAGATGATAGAGTGTGTTAAACCGGGCTTTATCAATATGACAATGAGTGATGAATTTATTGGGGAATATGTTCGTAATATGGCATCTGAGGATAAGTTCGGATGCGACTGCGAGCCTAAGGATGATGTTATTTTTATTGACTATGGCGGAGCTAATGTTGCCAAACCATTACATATCGGACATTTACGTTCAGCGGTAATTGGTGAAAGTGTTAAGAGAATATGCAGCTTTGCAGGATATAAGACTGTAGGTGACGTTCATCTTGGAGACTGGGGTCTTCAGATGGGTCTTATCATAGTGGAATTAAAGGAGAGAAAGCCTGAACTTCCTTATTTTGATGAGTCATTTGAAGGTGAATACCCTGAGGAAGCTCCATTTACAATTTCAGAGCTTGAAGAGATATATCCTTGTGCAAGCGGTAAGTCAAAAGAGGATGAAGAATACAAAAAAGCAGCACAGACTGCTACACTTATGCTTCAGAGTGGACATAGGGGATATACAGCATTGTGGAAGCATATAATCAATGTATCAGTGGCTGATTTAAAGAAGAATTATGATAATCTTAATGTTCATTTTGACCTGTGGAAGGGTGAGAGTGACGCACAGCCATATATTAACGACATGGTTGAGAAATTTATAGCTGATGGTATAGCTTATGAAAGTCAGGGAGCAATTGTTGTGGATATCTGTGAAGAGGGAGACAGCAAAGAACTTCCTCCATGTATTGTAAGAAAGTCTGACGGAGCTGCTAATTATGAGACTTCTGACCTTGCAACACTTATTGAAAGAGAAGAAGTATATTCTCCTATGAAATATATTTATCTTGCAGATAAGAGACAGGACCTTCATTATACACAGTTTTTCCGTGTTGCCAAGAAGTCAGGAATAGTTAAACCGGAAACAGAGCTTAAGTTTATCGGATTTGGTACTATGAACGGAAGTGACGGTAAGCCATTTAAAACAAGACAGGGTGGAGTTCTCCGTCTTGAGTATCTTATAAAAGAAATTGAAGATGCAGTATATAACAAAATAATGGAAAACAGAACCGTAGAAGAAGCTGAGGCAAGACAGACTGCTAAAATAGTCGGACTTGCAGCACTAAAGTATGGTGATTTATCAAATCAGGCATCTAAGGATTATATTTTTGATATAGACAGATTTACTTCTTTTGAAGGAGATACCGGACCTTATATTTTATATACAATCGTTCGTATTAAGTCTATTCTTAAAAAATACGAGGAGCAGGGTGGAACTTTTGATAACCTTGTGATTAATAATCCTGACAGTGAAAGCGAGCTTTCACTTATGCTTGAGCTTACTAAGCTTAGTGAGGTTATGGAGGTTGCATTTAAAGAAACTGCACCGCATAAGATATGTAAGTATGTATATGACCTTTCTAATGCACTTAACCACTTCTACCATGAGACCAAGATTCTTGCAGAAGCAGATGAAAGTAAGAAAAAAGGATATATTGCTCTTATTGAACTTACCAAGAATGTATTGGTTACCTGCATTGATGTACTTGGAATTGAAGCACCGGAGAGAATGTAATGGGTAAAGTAAAAGATTTAACAACGGGAAATCCTGTGAAACTTATGATTTCATATGCACTTCCTGTATTGTTGGGTAATATTTTTCAACAGATTTATAATTTTACAGACACTGTCATTGTTGGGCAGTGTCTGGGTAGCAATGCGCTTGCGGCAGTTGGAACCACAGGCGCAATGTTTTTTCTTGTGAATGGCTTTGTTGTTGGAATAACCAGTGGTTTTTCGGTACACATTGCCCAATGTTTTGGAGCAGGTGACCATAAAACTATGAGAAAATCACTGTTTAATGCCATATTCCTATGGAGCGTTATAACTGTAATTCTAACGGCGGTATCCATTGCCATAACTGTACCTGTATTAAAGCTTATGAATACACCTGACAGCTTAATGGATGCAGCCTACGAATATATAATTATTATTTTTGCGGGAATATTTGCACCAATGCTTTACAATGCTGTTTCATGTGTTCTAAGAGCAGTAGGTGACAGCAAAACACCATTATATTTCCTGATATTGTCGGCGTTACTGAATATAGGACTGGATTTACTTTTTATCCTTCCGTTCAAAATGGGAATTGCAGGTGCTGCATGGGCAACCATACTTGCACAGTTTATTGCAGGGGTAGCCTGTTTTATTTACACCAAGAAGAAATTTTCTATGCTTAATATAGAAAAAGAAGACAGAAAATTTGATGGAAAGATTATTTTTACACATATAAAAATAGGAATTCCAATGGCATTCCAGTTCTGCGTAACCGCAGTTGGTGCAATAATTCTTCAGAGTGCAATTAATATATTCGGAGAAAATCATATTGCAGCATTCACAGCGGCACTTAAAACAGAACAGATAATTATACAGGTTGGAATATCAGCAGGTGTTACAACAGCTAACTATGTGGGTCAGAATTATGGTGCTGCCAGATATGACAGAATTCGTTCCGGAGTGTGGAAATGGAGTGTTTGTGTAGTAATTGCGGCAGTTATGTCAATGATACTTATATTCCTGCTTGGGGAACCTCTTAGTAAATTATTTATTAAAGGCGGAAACAGAGAAATTCTTGACCTTGCTGTAATGTATTTAAATACTACAATAATGTTCTATATACCATTATTCACTATTTTTGTATTCAGAAATGCGCTTCAGGCAATGGGCAAGACGTTTATTCCTTTATTTGCAGCTTTTCTGGAATTGGTGGGAAGATCGGTAGTTGCGTTTACACTGCCAAAGGCAATCGGCTACAAGGGAATATGTTATGCAGGTCCGGCAGCCTGGGTATCAGCAGCGATTCCGCTGATAATTGCTTTTGCCATTTATATGAAAATTTATAAGAAAAAAGGCTTTTTTGATAATAAAACAGGTTGACAAACACCCCTAAAAAATTCGATAATATATGTATATAAATTTCGATGTAAAACAATGGGAGAGGGTCAATATGAAGAACGACAGCAGAAAAGGTTTAGGTATAGCCGGAGCGATTGCTCTTGGCGTTGCTGCGGTTACGGCAATTGTTGCAGTCGCTAAGAAGAAGTCTTCGAAGCCTAAGCAGAAGAGAAGTATTTACAAGCCTGAACTGATTAAATTACCACTTAAATCAGAGGGTGAGCCGGTAAGAGTGAGACCGGAATTTAAGGAACAGCCTATAAGAGAGGAAGATCCATACGAATATTCCTATGATTCATCTTATGATGAGCAGACTGTAGAGAAACAGTCATTTTTTAAGGACGTTGAAGTATCCTATGAAGATGAGGATGTTCAGAAGGATGATTCACAGACTGTCAGCATAACTGATGTTGTATCAGAAGAGGTATATGTCTCAGAGGATCAGGAGATAATCATTGAAGCAGTAATGGTGGGCAAGTCTGAGGAAGAACAGGTTGAAGAGCAGCCGGAGGAATCGATCGAAGAGCAACCGGAGGAACCTGTCGAAGAACAGGTTGAAGAGCAGCTGGAAGAACAAGACAATGTTACGATAGAAGAGGTTACAGTAGGAAGAACTGAGCCGGAAGAAGAGATTATAGAAGAGGCCGCAGTGACATATGAAGAGCCTACAGTGACATATGAAGAAGCTAAGGACGCGTGGGAAGGAACACCGGAACCGGTTATTGAATTTTATGAGGAAGAACCTGTTGAGGAAATTGCAGTTGAAGAACCTGTAGATACTTCGGTAGAAATTCCAGTGGAAGAGCCAATAGAAGTGCCTGTAGAAGAAGTTTCTGTTGAGGAGCCTGTTGTAGAGATTCCTGTAGTGGAAGAACCTGTTGAGGAGCCTGTTGTAGAGATTCTTGAAGTGGAAGAATCTGTATATGAGGAACCGGAAACAATAGAACCGCAGGTTGAGGAACAGGCGTTATTACCTCATGAGAGCTATTATGACTGGGTATATAATGTTGATGAACATTACAATGTTAAGACCGATGGTACATGGGTATACTGCCTTTCAGATGAGATTCTTGTAAGTACATCTGTTAATAAAAAAGGTGGTCATGAGACTATCAATATTGCAGATACATTTAAGAATAAAATTACTACCAGAGGCTACTGCCTGTTAAAGTATATCGGTAGTGACAGAGAAATAGTGATACCATCTGAGATTAATGGTTTACCTGTTGTTGCAGCAATGAATACTTTCAGAAGTAATCAGACAATTAAGAAAGTTACAATTCCTGCATGTATGGAAGCAATCAGAAGAACTTTTTACAGCTGTTATCATCTTGACAGAATCATAATTGAAAAGGGTTCAAGAATTGTATATGAGCTGGACGCAATTATGTGTGGTAATAACGACATGGACAGTGGAACAGAGTCTACAACAGTATGCTGTACTGAAGACTTAATAGAATACTTTAAGAGACACTACAAGTTAGGTTGTCCGGTTGTGTTTGAAGAAATTAAATAGTATAATATGAGTGCCACCTGTTAAGGTGGCACAATCTTTTGGACGGAGGTATCTGTTATGAACAAAAAAATTAATAAATTTGTACAGGCACTTATATGTATGGTTGTTATAATCGGTGCAGTTATGTTGTGGAACAGAGATGTTACGGCATATCAGAATATTAGTGAGATTACTGATTTTTCAGCCTACGCATCATCATATGGCAGGGAAGATTTAGCCACCAAATATAATAAAGACAACAGGCTATATCTGTATGACCAGTTATATAATGCCTCTGTCAGTCTGTGGAATAGTAATGAAGATATTGCTGAAATGCAGGATGGCAAATATGTAATAGCTGTAATTGATATGAGTGGATATTCCATGAATCCGGACGAGGTTGCAGAGACGTATTACGCATTTCAGAATGATAATCCTATATTTTATTTTGCCAGCAATACTATAACTGTAAGCGGAGATACATTTTATTTTCTGGCTGATGAGGAATATGGCAAAGCATCTGTCAGAAATCAGTGCAAGTCATATATAATCAAAGGACTTAATGAATTTGGTGCACTTATTGAAAAAGAAAGTACTACATCCGCTAAGGTTCTGGCGATTCATGACCGTATTATTGAGAAAATAAACTATGCTTATGAAAGCGACGGAGTGACCCCATCAGAAGCGACATGGGCACATAATATAATGGGTTACTTTGATGATACCATATCAAAAGGCGTTTGTGAGTGCTACGCTAATGTAATGCACCTTGCGCTTAATATGGCAGGGATAGAGAATTATTACATAACAGGAAAAGGGTTAAAGGATGCCGTTACCATGGAGACAGAGAATCATGCGTGGAATTATGTCAGAATGGAGGATGGCGGATACTACTATGTAGACGCAACATGGGATGATACTACAGAAGGATACAGATATTTTGGAAAAGGTGCATCCATGATGGATGATCATTTTAGTAATAACGTTGCCGGAGTGGGTGTAGAATATCTGTGCAATATGCCTCAGGTGGCTCAGAAAGATTATGTGGTTCCTGTTTCTGAAGATATTAAGACGATAAAAGACTTTAGAAAGATAGTTCTCAATCCGTCCGGTACATACAATTTGAAGGCAGACCTGGATTTTAGCGGACTTAAGGCAACTAAACCGGATGATTTTGTCCTTGATGTAGTGTTTAAAGGAACTTTTAACGGAAACG
>JAZQKW010000103.1:0-7825 GCA_045542375.1 Butyrivibrio sp. | reverse complement strand
GCTTTTAATCTATGGTGCACCTACTATGGCAACATTGATTATTTCAATAAATGTTGTTCCTAAAAAATTTGAAGAATTCTTAATGACAGTTATACCTAAATACACTAAATTTTGCCAAAACCATTTAGTTTTCTTTCTTTTAGCTATTATTGCAATTTCTATTCTTGTATCTTATGTAGTTTATCTTATAAGTCGCAAAATAATAGAAAGGAGGCTGGCCGTATGAAGGGATTGTTTAAAAATGACTTAATTATAAATAAGAAAAATATTATCTTTTATACAGTTGCGCTTATAGTGGCATCATCTCCGTTTTTTTTCAAATGGTCAAAGGATGTAACCGATAAATATGCTGTAATGGTTCTTTCAAAAATATTGTTAATTGGCAGTATCTATATGATTTTAAGTGGTTTATGTAACGCCTTTATGCGTTCCTCAGAGAGCAAAAACTTCCGCCAGATGGTTGCTGCTACTCCTACCGGTCTAAAAGGACTTATAACTGAAAAATACATAATTAATTTGTTTTTTAACATTGTCACTATTTTGTGGCTTTCATTAGCTGTTTTTGTTCAATACAGGCTTACCGGTGCGCATAATAATGACCCTTATATTTTATATTTCTGCTTCTTCTTTACAATTTTTATGCAGGCATTAGAGCTACCGTTCCTTTTCCGCTACGGTGCAGGGGTTGGCAAATATTACCGCATTTGCTTTGTATTGGTTTTGCTGATAATTTTCCTTATTTTTGCACTATATGGCCCTGATAAATTACCTTCCACGGATGACATGTGGGATTTTATATTTAATGCCTATCATAGTGATTTTTTTAAAGAAAAAAGTACTTTTATTAAAGTTGTACCTTTTATAACATTAGGATTATATGGTATTTCTTATGCCATCACTATTTTAAGTGTGAAATCAAGATTCTCAAGGAAAGAGATATAGATAGTACATAACATCGGAGGTCGTGACATTTGTTGCAGCCTCCGTTTGTTGAATAGAATAAAACCACTTCTGGAGTATCGTCACACCCTTTATATTGTGTTATTACTTATAAGTTTCTCTAACTCTATTCTTCTAACTTAACCTTGCTATGTAATTTAATCAAACATTAAATACTTTTTCCAAAAGCTGTAACGCCTCATCCAATTCCATATCAAGCCCAATATTCTTCATATTGATACGTTCTTCCGGCATTCTTGCTATAAACTGTCTGACATCCTCCTTAACCGTTTCCGGTGTGTTAACTACCTCGTCCGGATTTATTATATTCATTAAACGGAATACATCATTTTTATGTTTCTTGATATCCGCTGAATTCACATGTTCACCTTCACTTTTTCGTCTGCAAAGGTCTAACCATGCCCTCATCTTAAATGGAATCAGATGCTCTGCTCCCAAAACACCGACACCATTTACTACTTTTCTTCCGCTCACCATAAACTCGTAGTAGTCATCATTCAACATAATTGCCGAAAGACTGGATACTTCATCTGAAATATGTAATGGAGTGATTACCATATCACTCTCATATAACTGATACCCCGGATCTTTTGAAAACAGTTCTATCATTATTGGATAATTCGGATTCTGTGGTTCAGTAAAGCGATAGAAATGTAGCTTCTCAGAACTTTTCCAACCACATCTATATGCACCATCCTTAATGAATTTCCATAATACTTCCCCAAACTCTTCAAACCTGTTTTCAATCAACAAAATCATATCAATATCTCTGGTTGCCCTAAAATCAAGGTTTGCTTTGTTCATCAGAATATCACAAGCCGTACCACCGATAATCGTATAGCAATCCTCATACCCCTTAAATGCTTCTCTAAAAGCTTCCAATCCTATTACCATTTGTATTCCTCCATAATCTCTTCAATCTGCATCTCCACTCGTTCATCTTCCACATCCTTAAGACTTTGCACCAATGACACGATATCTACCATTTCATCAGATGTGTATACTGACGGATTGTATTTCCATAATTCAATTTCAATATAATCATTATCTGTCATAAGCTTTGGCTCCACTATAGCCTCCTGTGGAATAGCTTTAACCAACTTCTTATCCATAGCAAAAACTGTACATTTCGGGTAATTCAACATACTTCTTTTTGCCAATGCAGTCTCTCCTGCAAATGGTAAATCCATGTCAAAATACTTAAGACTCACATAAATTTTCTTCTGAACTGGTGACTGTAAATATCCACTCGAAAGCTGATACAGTTCCTTTCCTGTTGCTACAGATTTGATTACCTTACTTGTTCCTTCCTTTCGACTTTCCAACAAACCAAGTTCCTTTAACTCCTGTACAGCCCTACTAACATTCATGGCTGACATATTAAGGTATTCTGCTATCTCTGACTGGCTCTTTTCTTCATGCTTCTTTTGATAAATAAAATATAAAAGCAAAAATTGTGTTGCGGCAGATATTTTTTCAACTTTTTCTCTCTTTCCTACACAAAATTCTTTTAGGCACATTCCTAATTCCGGTGCAAAAATCTGCGAATATGGTACAATGAATGGAATTCTACTTTTAACTAATGCATTCCTCTGATAAGTAGAAACAGCATCCAGCCACAGAATAACTGACATTTCAGTGTATTTTTCAATTTCCTTCATTTCTTTTTCAAAACCGGAAACATTAAAATTGTCAGAGTTATTCTTCATTAAAACACTCTGTACATTTCCCATAGAAAGCACAAAATATTCCCTTTTATTTCTCAAATACAGTGGCAATTTACTCTTACCATCCCAGTTTTCAATTTTAACACTTATTCCAAATATATCAGCTAAATATTTTTTCATAAAAACACCCTTTTAACATTTTTATTTTATTCTAACATACACTTTGTTAGTATTCAATATTTTTGTTATAAATTTTAATCCTCAAACTCATGCATCGACGAACAATAATCCAATATCTGCAACTGTTCCTTTTACCCTACGTCACTCATCACCGTATTGGGATTTTCACTTGCTTTTAAAGGGGTAAAAAAAGGACTTCCGAGATTACAATCCCGAAAGTCCCAAAGTCCTTGATTTTAAGGCATTCTTTAATTAAAACTTACCAGCTGTAGCTGCTTCTTCAATAGAAACTGCAACTGCAACAGTCATACCAACCATTGGGTTGTTACCCGCACCGATAAGACCCATCATTTCAACGTGAGCTGGAACTGATGATGAACCTGCGAACTGTGCATCTGAGTGCATACGTCCGAGTGTATCTGTCATACCATATGAAGCAGGACCTGCAGCCATGTTATCTGGATGAAGTGTTCTACCTGTACCACCACCTGATGCTACTGAGAAATACTTCTTGCCGGCTTCTGTTCTTTCTTTCTTATATGTTCCTGCTACCGGATGCTGGAATCTTGTTGGGTTAGTTGAGTTACCTGTGATAGATACGTCAACATTTTCCTTCCACATAATAGCAACACCTTCAGGTACGCTGTTAGAGCCATAGCAGTTAACCTTAGCACGAAGGCCTTCTGAATATGCTACTCTTTCGATTTCCTTAACTGTGTTAGTATATGGATCATATTCTGTCTCAATGAATGTAAATCCGTTAATTCTTGCGATAATCTTAGCAGCGTCTTTTCCGAGACCGTTAAGGATAACTCTTAATGGTTTCTGACGTACTTTGTTAGCCTTTTCTGCGATTCCGATAGCACCTTCAGCAGCTGCGAATGATTCGTGACCTGCTAAGAATGCGAAACATTCTGTCTCTTCTTCAAGTAACATCTTACCAAGGTTACCATGTCCAAGACCTACCTTACGAGTATCAGCAACTGATCCAGGAATACAGAATGACTGAAGTCCTTCACCGATTGCAGCAGCAGCGTCAGCAGCCTTTCTGCAACCCTTCTTAATAGCGATGGCAGCACCAACTACGTATGCCCAGCAAGCGTTTTCGAAACAGATTGGCTGAATCTTCTTAATCTGGTCATATACATCGAGTCCGGCGTCCTTAGTAATCTTTTCTGCTTCTTCAATTGAAGAAATTCCATAACTGTTTAATACAGCGTTAATCTGGTCTATTCTTCTTTCATATGATTCAAATAATGCCATTATTACGTTACCTCCTATTCTTCTCTTGGGTCAATAATCTTAACTGCGTCATCTACGCGGCCATACTGACCTTTTGCTTTTTCCCATGCTGTGTTAGGATCATCACCCTTCTTAACGAAGTCTGTGAACTTTCCAAGTGATACGAACTGGTATCCGATGATTTCATCGTTCTTATCAAGAGCGATACCTGTTACATATCCTTCAGCCATTTCAAGGTAACGAGGGCCCTTCTTAAGTGTTCCGTACATTGTACCAACCTGTGAACGAAGTCCCTTTCCAAGATCTTCAAGACCTGCACCAACAGGAAGTCCATCTTCTGAGAATGCAGACTGAGTTCTACCATAAATAATCTGGAGAGCAAGCTCTCTCATTGCTGTATTGATAGCATCACATACAAGGTCTGTGTTCATTGCTTCAAGAACTGTAAGTCCTGGAAGAATTTCTGAAGCCATAGCTGCTGAATGTGTCATACCTGAACATCCGATTGTCTCAACTAATGCCTCCTGAATAATACCCTCTTTAACATTTAATGTTAACTTGCAGGCTCCCTGCTGAGGTGCACACCAGCCAATGCCGTGTGTAAGACCAGAGATGTCTTTAATTTCTTTGTACTGTACCCAGTTACCTTCTGTTGGGCAAGGTGCTGCACCATGATGTACGCCCTGCGCTACTGGACACATTTTCTCTACTTCATGTGAATAAATCATTATGTAACTCCTTTCGAAATTATAATTTAATTCTTTTGCGAAGTGGTGTTACAATACGACTCCGCAATTACATTCATAATCGCATATTTTGACTTTTTTTTCAAGGGGGTAATGCAATTTTTTGTAAAAACAACAGCGCCCACCGTCCCAGACGGTGAGCGCCACATACTTAACTTTATTCACTTAACTTTATTCACTTACCTCAATCTTGCGAATCTTCTTTGTTCTGATTTCCTCAGAAATTTCGCTGATGAACTGCTCTAATGGCTTCTGACCCTCGTCACCAAGGAATCTGCTTCGTACTGAAACAGCACCTGCTTCCTGCTCCTTCTCTCCTACTACGAGGATATACGGAACTCTTGCAAGTCTTGCTTCACGAATCTTGTAACCAAGCTTCTCTGATCTGTGGTCAGTCTCAACATAGATTCTGTTCTTACGAATCTCAGCCGCTACCTTATCTGCATAATCAGCATATTTGTCAGAAAGCGGAAGGACTCTAACCTGCTCAGGACAAAGCCATGTTGGGAACATTCCGGCATATTTTTCAATAAGCCATGCAAGTGTTCTCTCATAGCATCCCATACTTGTCCTGTGAATGATGTATGGTCTTACCTTGTCACCGTTTTCATCGATATAATACATATCAAACTGTTCAGCAAGAAGTGCATCCCACTGAATTGTAATCATTGTATCTTCCTTACCATATACATTCTTAGCGTTAATATCAACCTTAGGACCGTAGAAAGCAGCTTCGCCCACATCCTCAACAAAAGGAATCTCAAGCTCATTAAGAACGTCTCTGATGTGCTGTTCTGTCTGCTCCCATACCTCAGGCTCTCCAATGTACTTATTACCCGGATTAGCAGGGTCCCACTTAGAAAGGTGGTAAGTTACATCCTCTTCAACACCGAGAGTTTCAAGACAGTATTTTGCAAGAGCAAGACATCCCTTAAATTCCTCAACCATCTGGTCAGGTCTTACAATAAGATGACCTTCTGAAATTGTGAACTGACGAACTCTTGTAAGTCCGTGCATTTCTCCGGAATCTTCATTTCTGAAAAGAGTTGAAGTCTCACCATATCTTAATGGAAGGTCTCTGTAACTCTTCTGACTTGCTTTGTATACATAATACTGGAAAGGACATGTCATAGGTCTTAAAGCAAATACTTCCTTGTCAACCTCTTCGTCACCAAGTACAAACATACCTTCCTTATAATGATCCCAATGTCCTGAAATCTTGTATAGGTCGCTCTTAGCCATAAGCGGTGTCTTAGTTCTTACATATCCGCGACTCTCTTCCTCATCCTCAATCCATCTCTGCATTGTACGGATGATTCTCTCTCCCTTAGGCATAATGAGTGGAAGTCCCTGTCCAATAACGTCAACAGTTGTAAATAATTCCATCTCACGTCCAAGCTTGTTGTGGTCGCGTTTCTTAATATCTTCAAGATGTTCAAGATGTGCCTTAAGGTCATCATTCTTAGTAAAAGAAATACCATATACTCTTGTTAACATCTTGTTGTCACTGTTACCTCTCCAATAAGCACCTGATGAAGATATAAGCTTAATCGCTTTGATAACCTTAGTGCTCATAAGATGAGGTCCTGCACATAAATCTACAAAATCGCCCTGCTTGTAAAAAGAAATTACCGCGTCTTCCGGAAGGTCGTTAATAAGCTCTACCTTGTATGGCTCACCCTTCTCTTCCATAAGACGGATTGCATCTGCTCTTGGAAGTTCAAATTTCTCAAGAACTGCACCCTCTTTGATAATCTTTTTCATCTCTTCTTCGATTCTGTCAAGAGCCTCTCTGTCAAATGCAGGGTGGTCAAAATCGTAATAAAATCCTTCTTCTATTGATGGTCCGATTGTAAGCTTAGCCTCAGGATAAAGTCTTTTAACAGCTTCTGCAAGTACATGAGAAGTAGTATGCCAATATGCCTTCTTACCTGCCTGGTCATTAAATGTAAGAATATTAAGGTTGCAGTCAGCATCTACGACTGTTCTTAAATCCACAACTTTACCATTAACTTCACCTGCACAGGCATTTCTGGCAAGACCTTCACTAATATCCTTGGCAATGTCAAGCACTGACATCGCAGACTGGTATTCTTTAGCCGAACCGTCTTTAAGTGTAATAATCATGATGTCTACTCCTTAGCAATGTGTATTATTCTTCGTCTTTCTCTTCCTCTTCATCACCAAAATCGTATGAAAAGCATTCATTGTACTTCTTAATTGTATTCTTGCTTGTAGTAGTCTTTCCAATAAAGAAGCCGATTAAGATACCGATAAATGTACAAATTGCAGCTGCAATAAGCAATTCCTTATTAGTCTTATTCTGTTCTTTCTCCATAAAGTGAGCGATTGCTCTTGTCTTGTCCTTTAATTCTTTGATTTCTTCCATTATGATACCTCCTAAAATAAATGTAATGATAAAAAAATCCCCTTGCGTTATGCAAGGGGCAATAATTAACATCGCGGTTCCACCCAGGTTCACTTATAAAATAAGCATCTCATTATGATTATAACGGAATCACCGGGCAGGATTGGTGCCACTCCGAGGTAGTCTTCGCATAGTCTTCGGGAGGCTTCTCACCAACCAGCCACTCTCTGAACCGCCAGGCCATGTTACTCGTCTCATCAACGTGTTAATCTATATGTAGCTATTATATACCGATATCAAAAATTTAGTCAATATTTTTTTAATTTTAAATGCTCAAATTATTTGAATATAACAAATACTTATGATATAATCCGATAGACTATAAAATTGTATGAGGTTAGAAAATTGGCTAATTTAAATGATGAAATCAAGAAAAGGCGTACTTTCGCCATTATCTCCCATCCCGATGCCGGAAAGACTACCTTAACAGAGAAATTCCTTCTCTATGGTGGTGCTATTAATCTTGCCGGTTCCGTTAAAGGCAAAAAGACTGCCAAGCACGCAGTTTCTGACTGGATGGAAATAGAAAAAGAAAGAGGTATTTCTGTTACTTCTTCTGTTCTTCAGTTTAATTACGACGGTTACTGTATTAACATCCTTGA
>JAZQKW010000102.1:0-14525 GCA_045542375.1 Butyrivibrio sp. | reverse complement strand
CTGCAATACCGATAAGTGGAATTCCGAGTACATGTGCTTCCTTAACGCAGATAGCTTCCTTCTTAGGATCTACTACGAAGATAGCATCTGGAATTCTCTTCATGTTCTTGATACCGCCAAGGTTCTTCTCAAGCTTCTCCTGCTCTTTCTTAAGCTGGATAACTTCCTTCTTAAGAAGAACATCAAATGTTCCATCAGCTTCCATAGCTTCGATTTCTTTTAATCTGTTAATTCTGCTCTGAATTGTCTTGAAGTTAGTGAGCATACCACCTAACCATCTTTCGTTAACGTAGAACATTCCGCAACGCTCAGCTTCAGACTTAACTGCATCCTGTGCCTGCTTCTTAGTACCTACGAAAAGGATTGTTCCACCCTGAGCTGCAACATCATAAATTGCATTGTAAGCTTCATCTACTTTACCTACAGACTTCTGTAAGTCAATGATATAAATACCATTTCTCTCTGTGTAGATGTACTCTGCCATCTTAGGGTTCCATCTTCTTGTCTGATGTCCAAAGTGAACACCTGCTTCAAGTAACTGTTTCATTGAAATAACGCTCATTTTAATACCTCCATGGTTATCTTCTTCCGTAAGCCTCTTCTTCCATACAACCTGTAGCGTAATCAGGCACCACATGGAAATCCGCTTACGTGTATTTTATTGGTGCATTTTCGCACACTTAATCAAATTATCACAAAACAAGAAAAAAGGCAAGTATTTTCTTGCCTTTTTTAGTAATTTTTATCGAGATGTCAAAATCTTAGCCATCTCATCATATGTCATTGTTGATTTCAATGTGAAAGTACCTGTCTGAAGCCTCTCTGCGTATCCGTTTGCTTCAAGAAAATCATTGAATTTTCTCCAGTCAGATATTACACCTGTTCTCTCCATTGCCTGTGATATTGCCTCTGAATACATTCCTCTTGTTATCACAATCTTAGCCGTAACAACAGTTGTATCCTGTGGTATAGTTGGTGGCTGTGTCGGTGGCTGTGTTGGTGGCTGTGTTGGAGCCTCTGTGGTTGGTGCCTCCGTTGTTGGGGCTTCCGTCGTTGGTGCCTCTGTGGTTGGAGCTTCCGTTGTTGGTGCTTCTGTGGTCGATGGTTCCGTGGTGGTGGTCTCTGTAGTTGTGTTTTCCGTTGTCTCTTCTTCATCAGGGAACAACTTATCAGATGTGGTTTCTTTCATAACCATTCCCAGTTCTTCGGCACGCTCAATTATTTCCCTGTCAGACATTTTATTGCCTGTATTCCTTGCTATTATAAGAATTATTGCTGTTACAATAATTCCTATGCCTAAGCCTCTTAAATACATCTTCACTGTCTGCCACCTCTGAATAAATCAATTACCAACTTCACTTCTCCAAGGCCTATTCCAAGTTCTTTTGCAATCTCCACCTGGCTCATTCCCTGAGAGCTTAAAGCAAGAATTCTTTCATTATTATTTCCACCATCCTCAACAGATGCCGCTTTTCTTGACTCTCTCTGTGTTTCCTTCTGTACTGCTTCCTTAGTACGCTTGGCAGCTGTTTTGGCTGTGGATGTCTTTTTGCGTGTTTTCTTCGACGCCGGAATTTGAGTGTCTGCCGGAACATCATCTGAAACCGCTTCAACTACTGCATCCAGCTGGTTCAGGATATTCTTCTGCTGTTCTTCTTTAAGAATATTTTCGCTTGCCATAAAACCGCCGATATCTTCATCTTCCTCAGGCTCTACCTTAACAGGTGTTGTCTTTTTAATGGTTTTAGTCGTCTTAGTCTGCTTGGCAGGCTGTTCAGGCTGAGTCTGCTGTACACTCTCTGCCTCTGAAATATTCTTTTCAAGTTCTTTCTTAGCTATATTAATGTCCCTTACTGCGATATTGATTTCTTTCTTCTTTTCATTAAGCATGTCATATAAAAACATTACTTCATTATGATTTCTGTTAATCTCTGCAAGAATGGTGTCTGAATATTCATTCATCTCAAGCATCTTGCGGTTGGATAATTTATCAAGATTAATCTCTGTCTGTTCCTTGACCTCATCCATTCTGTCATCCAGAAGTTCTTTAATCTGTCTGTCAATATCTTCCCTCTGTTTATCTGAAAGTTCACCGGATACTACAGATACTTCCTCAGTCTTCTGTTTGTCCGTTGAAAAAATAAAGCTTGCAATCATTATCATGCCGCCTATAACTAGTAATGCAATTTCTAAGCCTGTCATTGTAATCTCCTAAATTTTGACGTCAAATCCTGCTTTTTCTTTAATTGTCACAGTTCCGTCTTCTTCTTTTTTCTTTTTTCTATTTCCCTGTCCCTCATAAAATCCTTTACCCTTGTCTTTTGCATCGAATTTAGAATTCATCTGAGTCTCTTCTTTTTTATTAACCTGAGTAGATTTTATTTCATTATTCTTATTCTGAATAACATTGGCCTGATGCTGATTAACCAAAGGTCTGTTATCTTCAGCTCTCTGCATTTCAGTTCTACCTATTACTCCGTTAAATTCCACAGGTCTCATAGCAATTCTCCTTTCGACATCATTATAGACTAAGTAAAGTAATATCTGCTCCTATTTTAGCATACTGGCAATACTCGAATTTATCTCTTATAAACATACTCTGGTCGCCAAATTCCAGCTTTACACCCGGATATATAGTTCCATTAATCTTAACTCTTGCTTCAGAATCCTCATAAACCGATTCTGTTACTTCCATATAGTGAGTCTTTAACTCATTAATCTGCTGGGAAATAAGTACAAGATTCTTCATTGCTTCGTGCATCGCCTCAAGCTGAAGCTCGTTAATCTTACTTCCGGATTCTTTCTTCTTACGTATATGCTCTACCTTCTGGTTAAGAAGCTCTTTCACCTTGGTAGCTTCCGCTATCTGTTTCTTAATAAGATTAATTTCAGCTATCTGTTCAGGATTAGTTCCTACAGACAATATAGTAACTGTCTCCATTTCAGAGCCAATAGTTTTTGCCTCTATCTTAAGTCCTGCCCTTATATTACCACCAACAATGAACCCGTTTCTACCATGTACATTAATTGTTCTTCCTGCCGAAACCTTACTGTGAAGAATTGCGTTGCTTTCAATATCTTCACGTGCCGATACGGTAGCATTTTCAATAAAAGGAGCCACAACACTTCCTCCTGCTTTGAGAACTCCATGATTCATACCATGTATACCTCTCTGGAGAACAATGTCTCCTCCTGCAACAATTTCTGCTCCCTCGACTACACCATCTACTCTTACGTTTCCTGTGGCATTGATTTTGAACCCTGCACGCACGCTTCCTATAACAGTAACATTTCCGTTAAAATCTATATCGCCTGTCGTTGTATCTACGTCAGTTCTTACAACATATTCGTCAGATACAGTAATCTTCTCGCCTTCAAGTGTTACCTGCCCTGATACCAGCGAAACCAGTTTTGTTCCATCCAGTGACACTTCAAGATTCTTACCATATTTAAACACACGCTTAATTACTTTCCTCGGATATATCGGATTACCAAGAATATTCATTCCCGGCTGTCCTGCTACCTCAGGTATAATCTCAGCTACTACGTCACCTTGTTTTACGTGATTTATTATATCCAATTGATGAAAGTCCACCGAGCCATCATCTTTTACCGTTGGCTTCGCAACAATATCAACATTAAAATTATATTTTAATACAGCATCACTACCCTCTACAGGAGGTGTTCCTTCCGCAATTGTAATGACCTCAAAATATCTTTCTTCTTTAATTGCTTTTTCTATTACGTCTTCTTTAATGCCATGAACTACATTCATTCCACGCAAATCTGCCATTACCTCTTCTTTAGTAAGTTTCTGACAGCCTACCATAGGTGGATATATTACAGCCTGAAGTGCTATATTACTCTGATTGATATACTTACACCATCCGGAGAATGGCACAACACTAAGAGCAGAAATCTTTACTTTTCCGCCCTTTGAAGACTCTTCTATTCCTCTTTTCAGTTCAACAAGATTATCGAAAGTGATTTTCTTGCTGCTAAGGTATGCAACCAACACATCAACCGGAATCATTATTCCGTTGCCCTGCGGCGGAATCTGTTCAATATAGATTCCATCATCACGTTGCGATACCTTGTAATACCCATTTCTATCCATAATTTTCACCCCTATTCCGTGAAAACTTCCATATACCCGCCTAAATGTTTCTTAAGTTTAACAAGTGCTTTTGTATGAAGCTGGGATACTCTTGATTCCGATACTTCAAGCACCTCACTTATTTCCTTAAGCGTCATTTCTTCGTAGTAATATAATACAACCACTCTGTTCTCTTTCTCTGTAAGCTTACCTAATGCCTCTGATATCATCTTGGTAAGTTCTTCCTTCTCGACTGCCTTCTCCGGTTGTTCAAAATGAGAATTATTAATTGCTTCCATTCTCACTTCGCTTCCCATCTCAACAAATTCATCAAGAGAAACCAGATTAGTTACCTTTGCCTGTCCCTGCCAGTTATATAACTCGTCAACTGATACTTCCAGCTCTGCGGCTATTTCTTCGTCAGTTGCACTTCTTCCATATTCAGCTTCTATCTTAGAACACGCTGCATCTATCTTTTTCTGCTTCTGTCTTACTGAACGGGGTATCCAGTCCATCTTTCGAATCTGATCAAGAATTGAACCTCTGATTCTAAGACTTGCATAGGTTTCAAATTTAACATTTTTATCAAAATTGAATTTATCAATGGCATCAATCAGTCCAAAAATTCCATAGCTGACCAAATCTTCATATTCTATGTTATTGCCGAGATACATACTAAGTCTCCCTGCAACCAGCTTAACCAATGGAGCATATTCTATTATAATTTGTTCTTTGAGCTCTGGTGTTGCTTTTTTATGATAAGCATCCCACAGCCTGCTCTTTTCATTTTCGTCCATTTAACCACCTTGTTATCTATTTAGTATCACTTTCCAAATTCTCTTTTTCTGTGTTCTCTTCTTCCTTCTTGTCTTCTTCTTCAGGCTCCTTAGTTGCTACTGCCAGAAGTAAACTTCTGAACATAAGCCCTACAATGTAAAATCCTACAAGAAAAGCAAACACAGCTATTAAAGCCGTAAGAGAATTCTTCTTATTAACTAACATTACTATACTAACCACTAACGCTGCCGTAAGCGAAATCACTGCCGGCAATGTCTGTAAATATCCCTTGTCTTTTTTCTTGTCTTTATCCTTATTTTGTTCCTTCATCCTTGAACCAACTCCTCTTATCCATACTATATGAATTTAGGTTCACGACCTACCGACTTTATCTTAAGACTTCCGTCCTCAGCATAAAATTCAATAGTTCTACCATAGTTCAATCCGGTATCTTCTGCAATTATACGGATACCCAGTTCTCCAAGATGCTTTTTGGCAGATTCAATGTTATTATCTCCCACATTCAGATTAGAAAGATTTGACTCTGCCCTGATGGCGAACATCTTCGCACCGCCCGCTATCTTAGCTACCATATTATGTCTTTTGGCACCCATTTCTTCCATTCGTCGTACTGTCTCAGCTATACCGGTATCGCCAAATTTTGCAATATTCTGATTGTTAATTATTCGCGTACTGTCAGGCAACATATAATGCACCATACCTGCTATCTTGTTAACAGGATCATATATGCATGCACCTATACAGGACCCAAGCCCCAATGTAGTAAGTGCCTCAGGAGCTTTACACACATTAAGGTCTGCCATACCTACTTTAATCATATTTCCTATAATCCTAACGAAGATAAAATTTTATCGTACGACTCTAACTCAGGCATCATAAGAAAATAACCATTAATCAAGTCATTTTCTCCAAACTGTGTCTGAATAAGCAATACTTTGTCGCCAATTTTTCCATATTCTGTAGCAGGAGTACTAAGTAATGCTCCGGCCATATCTATTGCCGAATATGGAATAGATGCAGTTATTGTCAATCCGGTTATCGATGCCATTGCTGATAAATATGAGCCTGCTATAATGTTTCCAATTTCATTAAGTGCTGACATTTCCATTTCTGTAAATGGTTCATTATTATCCACAGGTTTACCAATAAGGATATTCACAAGTCTATGGGCTGATTCTTCATGCAAAAGGAACATCATCATTCCCTGTACATCTCCTTCAAGCCCAAGAAGGATACCGGCAAGTATTGTCTCCTCAGAACCAAAAACTTCCGCCATCCTGCTAAAAGGAACGAGTGTAACAATTGGTACACTCATATCAATTTTTTCATTCAGCATGCAGGCCAATGCTGTTGTAGCATTGCCTGCACCAATGTTGCCTAATTCTTTTAATACGTCGAACTGTGTATCGTCCAAAGAATCCAACTGTATTCTTGACATCTATTACCCTCCTACAACTGTTCCTTATCTGCAACAATAGCCTGAAGGTTAAGAATCGAAATCAGTTCTCCATTGTATTTACCTACAGCACTGATAAAAAGCTGACCGTTATCACTTAATCCAACATTATTCTTCTCAATTGCGTCTTCATCAAGTGTAACTACTTCCTTAACCATATCTACCTGAACTCCAACCATTGCCTGAAGTTCCGGCTTAATAATTATTATTCTTGACTGTGAAGTTTCTTTATCTGCTTCAAGTCCGAATCTGCTTCTTAAACTCATTACAGGAACAATTTCTCCGCGGAGATTGATTACTCCTTTGTAGAAATCCTGACATTTTGGAACTCTTGTAATTCTCTGCATTCTGACAATATTGTCAATATACATAATGTCAATTCCGAACAATTCGTTGTCAAGCTTAATTACTATGTACTGCTTAGTTGTATCTGTTATCTGTTTCTTCTGTACTGCTAATTCTTCCATGTTATCGACTCCCTTCCTTAAACAATTGCATTCGCATCAATAATCAACGCTACTTCACCATCACCAAGAATGGTTGCTCCGCTTATCAGCTTATTGATCTGAATATATTTGCCAAGAGACTTAATAACTATTTCCATCTGTCCAATAAGTTCATCTACAATAAGGCCGGCCTGTCTGTCGCCTTTCTTGATTACTACAACAGTAAGGCTGTCCTCTGTCTGTCCTGAATTAGGAACATCAAGAAGTTCACCGAGTCTTATAATTGGAATTACAGTGCCTCTTAAGTTAATTACTTCTTTACCCTGAACATGCTTAATCTCATCTACAGGAATATCTTCAATAGTCTGGATTGAACCAAGTGCTATAGCATACTGTTCTTCTCCAAGTCTGACCATAAGTGCCTGAATAATAGCAAGTGTAAGTGGAAGTCTGATTGTAAAAGTACTTCCTTCTCCAAGAACTGTTTTACACTCAACATCTCCGCCAAGAGTTTCAATCTTAGACTTAACAACGTCAAGTCCAACGCCTCGGCCTGATACGTCTGAGATTTTCTCAGCTGTTGAGAAGCTTGGCATAAACAGAAGGTCGATGATTTCTTTATCGGTCATCATAGATGCCTGTTCAGGTGTAATTGTTCCTCTGTCAATTGCTTTATTCTTAACTTTCTCTACATCAATACCATTACCGTCATCACCAACTTCAATAACTACGTTGTTACCATCCTGGTACGCATTAAGGAAAATTGTTCCTGTCTCGTCTTTTCCTCTTGCAATACGTTCCTCAGATGACTCAAGACCATGGTCTGCTGAGTTACGAAGAAGATGCATAAGAGGATCACCGATTTCATCGATAACAGTTCTGTCAAGTTCTGTTTCCTCACCTGTCATGTAGAGTTCCATCTTCTTATTAAGTTTTTTACTAAGATCACGAATCATTCTTGGGAATCTGCTTACTACAGTCTCAATCGGAACCATTCGTACGTTCATAACTGACTCATGAAGATTGGTTGTAACTCTCTCAAGATACTCAATCTGCTCTCTCATGCTTCTGTTATTTTCTTTATTATCTGATGTTGCTGATGCTGATACAAGACCATTCTTAGCAATAATAAGCTCGCTTACAAGATTCATAAGTGAATCCAGTTTGTCAATATCAACACGAACTGAACGGTTAACAACAGGTTTGCCCTTCTGCTGAGCCTGTCCCTGTGCCGCTGCTGGCTTACTTGGCTGTGCAATTGCAGGCTTAGTCTCAGCAACAGTTTCTGAAGACTTATTATCTTCTGATGATGCTTCAGGTGCTGAAAGAACAATTTTCTCACCAATTGCATCTTTAATTTCTGATACATTCTTAATTACGCCTGTAACCTTTTCAAGTGACTCAGCTGAAATTACAAAAATATCAAATTCAAAGTCAAATCTCTCGTCTTCGATATCCTGTGCTGAAGGGTTAGACTTGATAATCTCACCTACCTCTTCAACTGACTTAAATACAAGAAATGCTCTTGCTGCTTTAAGAATACATCCCGGATCAACCTGTACATGTATTCCGTATACATTCAGATTCTTAGCTGTTGCTTCACTGATTGCATGCTGTTCAAAATCAGCAAATACCACATTGGCAAAATTACCTCCGCCTGATGCAGATGCTGCTGCCGGAGCTGCTGTCTGTGCAGGCGCTGCAGTTGCTGCAGGTGCTGCTGATGAACTTCCTCCATTAAGGAAATCGTTTAACATCTTAATAATTGCAGCATTATCATCTGTTCCTTCATCCTGTGTATTGATAATATTATCCAAATATGTCTCCAAAGCATCAAGACACTGGAATAATACATCAACAAGATCAGATGTAACCTTCATCTTGTCATTTCTTACTTCGGAAAATACATTTTCCATATCATGGGTAAGAGTCTGCATTCTCTTATATCCCATTGTGCCGGCCATACCCTTTAATGAGTGTGCCGATCTGAAAATCTCATTAATAGTATCCTTGTTCTCCGGTTCATGCTCCAGAACAAGAATATTATCATTAAGACTCTGTAAATGTTCTCTTGTCTCTTCAACAAAAATCTCTAAATACTGGCTTACGTCCATCACATTACCCCCACGTTCTTCGTTACGCTTTCTGCTATTTTTTCTAGAGGTTGTACTTCATCAGTCTGTCCGGCCTCGTATATACTTCTTGGCATTCCGTATACAACGCAGCTCTCTTCATCCTGACTTATTACATAGGTTTTCTTGCCTGACTTTCTCAGGCTGGTAATTCCTTTAGTTCCGTCTGCGCCCATACCTGTAAGTACGACACACACGTAATCTTTATAATTAGTATCAATCAGTGATTCATACATTATATTGGCATATGGCTTTAATCCACCTACCGCCGGACTGTTATCATATCTGATAACATGCTTTCCATTCTCGTATTTAACTCGAATATGCATTCCTCCCGGAGCAATGTATACATGACCATTCTCAAGAACATCGCCATCGACAGCTTCTGTAACCGTAACTTCACTGATTGTGTCAAGTCGCTTAGCAAGAGATGCCGTAAAACCTTTCGGCATATGCTGTACAAGAACAACCGGTGCTGCCAAATTCTTAGGAAGCTTATTAATAACATATTGGAGCGATTTCGGTCCACCTGTAGAACATGCGAGAGCCACAATACAATCTCCCTTAGAGCTGTCCCTGTTGACACCTTTAAAAGTTTCTTTAATCTCCGGCTTCGGAATACTTGTCTTCGTCGTATTCCTCACAGTAGTCTCAATCGGCTTCACAAGATTCTTTTTCTTAATGTCGTTACCCGTTACCACTTCTATAAGAGAAAGTAATTGTGAACTGAATGTGTCACTCTTAACCTCATAGAAGTTCTCAGGCTTGGTAAGAAAATCCACGGCTCCAAGCTCAAGTGCTTTAATAGTCTCAGCAGCACCTTCTTTAACAACTGTGCTGACAACAACAACTGTTTCATTCATGTTGTTCTTTCTGAGATTCTCAAGGACCTCCAACCCATTCATTCTTGGCATGTTGATATCAAGAATTACAAGGTCATAATATCCTGGCTTGGAAACCAGTCGGTCAAAACCTTCCAGTCCGTTAAACGCCAAATCCAACACTTCATAATCACTAATTTGTTTAATTATATCAGATATTACTCTTCTCATAAGTGCAGAGTCATCAATTATCAAAAATTTTCTTCCCATTTTATGTACTCCTTTACAAAAGTAATCATTATCTAGGTCTGATTTTACGTCTTTCCTCTTCAAATATGGCTTTTATTATCTGCTCCCTGCTTTCCTTAGATATCTTATCAAATTTAACCCTGTTCTCATATTTTCCTGAGCCATTGGTTATCTTAAAAGTCTTCACTATATGAGCAGGAATATTAAATTCCACATTTCCTTTTCCTGAATACATTTCAAAAGTTGCAAGAATCTTCTTGTCAGTTTCAATTTCCTCGTCACTGCTAAATCTGATTCCTCCACCACTTATATCAAGAATCATTCCTTTAGATATTTTACCGGCTTGGACCACACCTTCCGGAATTTCTCCCGTTGAGATGATAGTTTCATACTCTTCATCCGATAAAATCATATACTTTATAGGTATCATCTTTTCCAGTCGATAGAATTCCCTTCTCTGAAACTTCTTCATACCACTTTCAAGCATAATATCCATAGTATATATGTTACCTGCTTTGTATCTTTCGGATATAATAACCTTAGACCTATATATGCTTTTTGATGAATAAAAGAATGCATCAAACCGCGCCCCCTTTGGTAAAGGAATTATTTTCCCTTTAACAATGGGCATTGCAATTCTTATAGTGTCATCTTCCGAAACATCCATCACCTGACTCATATATGACAATGGTTCTCTATCTTTATTAAATCCTTTTAATTCAACTTTATCACCGGCTGATATTCCTTTAATCATACAACCTCCGCTATTTTCTCAGTCTGAATCCGAATACATTGCTAAAGAACCTTGCAACCGCACTCTTCTGTGCAGGTATTATACCATCAGGACTACTCAACCTTCTGTGAATTCTTTCAAAGGATAACGATGAAGCTGATGAAGGGTATGCAAGAGATACCGGCTTCTGTTTCATTATCGCTTTATTAATTGCATTATCCTGTGGCACTTCTCCAAGATATTCTATATCCAGATGTAAAAATCTGCTTACCACGGCCGAAAGCTTCTCATAAATAAGCCTGCTTTCACTTTCCGAAGATACTTTATTGGTAATAATTCGTATTTTAGAAGAAGTCTTGTCATATCCCTGAGTCATAGCTAAAGCCTTAAGCAACGCGTAGGAGTCAGTTATTGATGTAGGCTCCGGTGTGGTTACCAATAACACCTCCGGGCTTGATGCTACAAATTCAAGTACACTAGGAGATATTCCCGCACCTGTATCCACAACAATCACATCCGCCATCTGTTCCAGTTCTGCCATCTTGTATACAAGTCTTTTTATCTGTTCATGATCAAGATTTACAAGTCTTGCAATTCCCGAACCGCCTGATACAAACTGAACACCTTCAGGTCCTTCTGTTATGATATCTTTAAGTTCTTTACCTTTAAACATTAAGTCTGCAAGTGTATATTTAGGAATAACACCAAACATTACCTCAATGTTGGCAAGTCCAAAATCTGCATCAAAAATAATAACCCTTTTTCCTTCCTTTCGGAATTTAAGTGCCAGATTAATTGCCACGCTTGACTTACCAACACCTCCCTTACCACTTGTTACGGTGATAATTCTTGTGTTATGGCTTTTCCCCTGATTCTGTTGTCTTATCATTTCTCGTAATTTTTCTGCCTGATCCATAAAATGCCCTCCAAATATAGATTCCGTTCTATTCCCCACCAAGCAGCATCTTGGCGAGTTTTTGGACATCTGCTAATTCAATGTCGTCCGGAACATTCTGACCACTTGTTATATATGAAAGCGGTGCTCCCGTATAACATCTCATATTCATAATATTACCAATTGTTCCTGTTTCATCAAGCTTGGTAAATAAAAGTTTATATTCATTAAGGTCTTTATATGCATTAGCGATATTCATAAGATCTCTGTACTTAGTAGTAACGCTTAATACCAAAAATACATCGATATCAATATCGAGTTCTGCCTCTTTAACGTTATTAACAATCTCAAGAAGTTCATTTCTCTGTTCTTCATTCTTATGAGAACGTCCTGCTGTATCTACCATTATTATGTCATATGACGATAATTCTTTAACATTATCAACAATTTCTGATGGTGAATAAATAACATTAACAGGCACATCAAGAATACTTGCATATGTATTAAGCTGTTCAACCGCTGCTATTCTATATACGTCAGCAGTAATGAGTGCAACCTTTTTATTCTGATTGATTTTGTACTCAGATGCAAGTTTGGCAATTGTAGTTGTCTTTCCTACTCCTGTAGGGCCTACAAAAAATACAACCTTTTTCTTATTGCCAATCTTAATACTCTCAGGTTCGCCAAGTTTCAGAATAATCTTCTGGTATACTGATGCAAGAATACTGTCTAAGTTAGCTTCTTTCTTAATGGATGTCTCAATATCATTGATTATACCATTAACATACTTTTCATCCATTTCACTTTCCAGAAGCTTGCTGTATATCAGTTTCAATGATTTAAAATTAGCATTGGTATTCTTCTTTTCCTCTTTTGCCTGCTCTTCTGCCGGTGAATCAGTGCTCTTGTCTTCTTTAACAATCTGATTCTGAAGCATATTATGAAGATTATCCAACTTTGCCTCTATTGCATTGGCAACCGCATTATCCGGTACCTTAACAGGCTCAGCTACTCTTTCATCAAAACTTGGTCTGCGGTTAGTTACCTTCTGCTCAAATTCTTTTTCCTCAAGAGCTGCCGTTATCTCCACATAATCTTTCTTAAATAATCTGGCAATTCCTCTCTGCTTCATTGTCTTAACATTAAGAACAACTGCATTAACGCCTAAATCTTCCTTGGCTGCGAGAACTGCTTCTTTTTCTGTAGGTGCTTTGTACTTTTTAACTATCATCTTAAGCTGTCACCATCCCCACTGATTGTAATTCTACATTAGATTCTACTTCATTATACGATACAACTATCAAATCTTTAAAGTAGTCACTAATAATTTTCTTAAAATACATTCTGACAATTGGCGATGTAATAATAATAGGGATACTACCAATGTCTTCGAATTTCTTAATTTCTGTTTCTGTTGCAGAAACAATCTGTCTTATTCTATCCGGTGCAAGATTAATATATCCACCCTGCTCCGTCTGTTTTACTGATGCCATTATTTCCTGTTCTACCGTTGGATCAAGGGTAATTACCCTGGTTGTATCGCCGGCAGGGAAAAATTTATTAGATATTGCACGTTTAAGACTCTGTCTTGCATATTCTGTGAGAATATCCGTATCTCTTGTTGTTCCCGCATGGTCAGCAAGAGATTCAAAAATCGTAAGCAAATCTCTGATAGAAATACCTTCCGCAAGGAGATTCTGCAATACCTTCTGTATCTCGCCCACACCCATAAGTTTTGGAACAAGTTCCTCCACAAGGGTCGGATTGTTTTCTTTAAGATTATTGATAAGATTCTGAGTATCCTGTCTCGTGAGAAGTTCATCAATATGTGCTTTGATAACTTCTGTAAGATGGGTTGCGATAATTGATGGAGGATCAACAACCGTATAACCAAGAGACTCTGCTCTTTCTCTCTGATTCTCCGTAATCCATAATGCCGGAAGATGGAATGATGGTTCAAATGTAGGTATACCAGTTATCTCTTCCTCTACAAATCCCGGATTCATTGCTATGTAATGGTCAAAAAGAATTTCTCCCTCACTGACCTGAATACCTTTAATCTTGATAATGTACTGATTAGGATTAAGCTGAATATTATCTCTTAATCTGATTATAGGAACTACAGTACCAAGTTCCAAAGCAACCTGTCGTCTTATCATTACGACACGGTCCAATAAGTCTCCACCCTGATTAACATCAGCCAGTGGAATAATACCATAACCAAACTCCAATTCAATAGGGTCAACCTGTAAAAGAGATACAACATTCTCCGGTTTTCGTATCTCCTGGGCTTCCATATCCGCACCGGCAACCTCTTCTTCTATTTCTGCAACCTCCTGAGTCTTGTTCACTACTGCAGCAAGTGCCACAAGTCCAATTCCCATAGGAACAAAAACATACCAAGGAAGTGGTGTTACTATACCAAGAGCAGCCAATACAATACCTGCAATTCTAAGAACCTTAGGTGCCGTAAACAATTCTCCGATAAGCAAATCAGGAAGCTGTGTTTCCTTAGAAGCTTTAGTAACAACAATACCTGATGAAAGAGATATAAGAAGTGATGGTATCTGGCTTACAAGACCATCACCAATTGTAAGAAGCGCATATTCTGAAAGTGCAGTCTGCACATCCATCCCTCTTCTTGTCATACCCATTATAATACCACCAACAAGGTTGATAACAGTAATAATGAGACCTGCGGTAGCATCTCCCTTAACATATTTAGTAGCACCATCCATGGAACCGAAGAAAGATGATTCCTGCTGTAGCTTTTCACGTCTTTCCTTTGCTTCCTTGTCTGTAATTGCACCTGTATTAAGGTCAGCATCAATCGCCATCTGCTTACCAGGCATAGCATCAAGTGTAAATCTTGCAGTTACTTCTGATACTCGTTCAGAAC
>JAZQKW010000101.1:0-2612 GCA_045542375.1 Butyrivibrio sp. | reverse complement strand
CCTTTCTTTTTGACAAATCCATATATCTGTATTGTGCGGAATTTGATAAGGATTATGTACTTATAAACGATGGAAGATGGGGAACTAATGGAACAAGGTATACTTTGATGAATGACACTGAGTGGATAGTTGTTGTGTTTCGTCAGGTAAACGGAGATTTGAGTGATGGTGCCGGACTTGAACTTGAAATAGCAAGTAAGGATGTATTGAAGGGTGAGCATCATTATATTTTGTTTGAACCTTTTAAATATGAGTTGAATCTGAATGGAGGCAGGTATATGGGAACAACGGAAACCATCGAAATGGAGAGACTGGGTGTTGAGAAAATAACTTTGCCGGTTCCTACAAGAAGCGGATATACCTTTGGTGGGTGGAAATCCAAGGATGGAAAGATATACAACGGAACTCTTGACAATGTATATGATGCAGCGCTTTTTAAGGATACCTCCTTTAGTGCTATATGGAATGAAGTTGGGGTGTCGGAGGTTAAGTTAGACAAGGAATATGTGATATTAGAACAGAATAGCGGTGAAAGCTATACCTTGAAGGCAACGGTGACTCCTGACAGTGCGTTGAATAAATCGATTACTTTTACCAGTAGTGATACAGGTGTTGCTACGGTGGATTCCAATGGAAAAATACCCGCCGGTAAAACTGGTGTTGCAACGGTTACGGCAAAATCTGCAAGCGGTGCTCAGGCGGTATGTATGGTATATGTAATGGGTTTTAACATATCTGTTCCCTCCGGGTGCTCCTTAAATCAGGCTTATGAAATTAATGTCAGCGTATATAATAATGGCAGCAGGGGAATGACTGGAAGAAAGAAGGTAATTCTGGATGCGGACGGGGAAATTGAACTGGTGAGAGTTGGAGATGAGGATACCTCATACAGTATACTTGCTGAAAGCAGTACAGAATATAATACGGGATATAGCAAAGTAGGTGATGGATATCTTGTGAACACGGAAGATTCAACCAAAGTATATTATCGTCTGAAGCCTGAGATTCCGATAGAAAAAGCTGGCGACTATGAAGGAAATATAACCTTCACCGTCGCCGTAAAGTAACAATTATATAAATAACAATGCAAGTGATATTACAAGCTGTACAATGCTGAAGCGGAATACAACCTGTGTATCTGACCAACCCTTGTTCTTACGCATGTGGTCATGAATTGGAGTTCTTGTATTAGCAAGAATCTTGATTTTGAAAAAGCGGAGAAGGAATACTTTCACAAGTCCAAGTCCACCGTCAAGAATAATAACTATGGTTGCAGGAATGAAAAGTAGTGGACTTCCTGTTTTCAAAATTGCTACAGCAAGGAAGAACCCGATTGCTCTGGAACCGGCATCTCCCATCAGAAGTCTGCTTGGTGACGCATTATACCATAAATAACCAAGAAGACATACTGCAAACAGAAGAATCATGTGCTTAACAGAACCATCAATACCCTTTAATGAGCAGATTCCGTATATTGTTATCATAGAAATAATTGACAGTGTTCCGCAAAGTCCGTCTACTCCGTCAGTACAGTTGGTTACATTGATACTTGCCCAGATTAAAATAACTGCAAGTATGACAAAAGGAACCACCGGCATTGTGAAGCCTGCGTCTGTAAATAACAGCTGAATATGAGTTCCGTTATAATTGACATAGGTTATTGCACACACTATTGCGAGAGCAAGGTCGATAAGTGCCTTCTTGTATTCCCCCCAAGGTGAGTTGGCACGGTCATCAAGATAACCACTTAACATTGATGCTACAACTAATATAATATATATGAGCATTTCATTGGAATATGGAACAAATAACAGAGAACAAAATGCAAATACAAGTACAAATATTATACCGGCACCTCTTGGCTTGCCCTCGGATTTCTGACCGTTAACTGCAAACGCTCTGCCCTGGTCTCTTGGTAAGATGTTTTTACAAAGATTGGTAATAATACAGGTGGCAGCAAAGGCAATAAGGATGCTGACAAATGTAAGTTCATTTATGTAAGAGCCTAATAATTTTGGAATCATAATTAAGAAAACCTTTCTTTAAATAAATATATCGAAATTATATCACAAGATTATGGAAATATGCAAAAAAATGTGGTACAATTTATGTATTATTTTATATACGGAAAAAATTAGGTATAGGGAGACTGCTATGTACAAAGAAAATGTATTTATAACCGAGACCGATCAGTACCTTTTTGGAAAGGGAACACACTATGAGATATATGAGAAGTTAGGAGCTCATGTCACAGAAAGAGACGGTAGAGAAGGCGTATATTTTGCAGTGTGGGCACCTAATGCGGCAGGCGTATGCGTGGTGGGTGATTTCAATAACTGGTGTGGTGATAATTACGAAATGAAGAGACTTGATGATTCAGGAATCTTCGAACTGTTTACACATAATGCTCATGAAGGCAGTGTATACAAGTATCTGGTATATACCAAGGATGGAAGGAAGTTATATAAATCTGATCCATATGGAACGTATAGCCAGATGAGACCGGAAACTGCTTCAATTGTATTTGATATTGACAGATATCAGTGGAATGACAGTAAGTGGATGGATAAGATGTCGGTTGCCGACTATACTAAGGAACCAATGGTAGTGTA
>JAZQKW010000100.1:0-12365 GCA_045542375.1 Butyrivibrio sp. | reverse complement strand
TTGCCATACTTAGCAAGATATTCCTTCTCAATTCTGTTACCTCCCTGAACAATATCCCATGCTGTAAGAATTGCCTTGTATACATAGTCCTCTGTATCAAATGGAGCATTAAACACAGCCATTGTTGCATCACCGATAAACTTATCGAGAGTTCCGCCATGTCTGAAAATACTTGCTGTTGTAAGTGCAAGGTATCCATTAAGAATATCTACAACCTGCTCCGGCTCCATACTCTCTGAAAGAGGTGTAAAGCCTCTGATATCAACAAAAAGAACTGCTACATTTCTGTTCTCGCCACCAAGCTTAAGTTCAAAAGTTCCATCCTTTGAGATTTCATTAACTACCTGAGGAGCTACGTATTTGCTAAAAGCTTTTTCAATGCTTTTCTTCGCTGCTTTTGCCTTATAGTAATGTAATGCTACATAATATACCGCAATGGCAACTGCCATTACAGGCACAACCAATACATTGCCTGAATATCCTGCTTTGAATACAAAGAATCCTATTAATAACTTAACAAGTCCCGTAATCAGACATACAATAATTACTTTTGCAACCGTAAGCTTCTCACATATAAGCACTAATGCAAGTACTATAAGAACTGATATAAGACAATTTACCCATACAGGTATCATCTCAAGTGTCTTGCTTTCCATTAATGCCTGAACAACATTGGCATGTATTTCAACTCCGTACATCTGGTGTGATCTGTCAACAGGTACAAAATACGCATCCATCATACCTGCCGCATATGCACCAACAAGTACAATACAGTCATCAAAAGCCTCTGCAGGAATCTTACCGTCTATTACATCTATAAGCGATATGTTCTCATATTCTCCCGGCTTGCCTGAGTATCTGAATCCCATAGCACTTTCATCTGTAGGCCATTCCGGTTCAAGTCCTTTTGACTTCATATACTGCTCATAAATTCTTGCACTAAAGCTTAATTCTCTGCTACCGTCCAACTCATCAAAATACAAAAATGAACTTCTGATTATGCTGTCATCCTCATCCATAAGAGCATTAACAAAACCCTGATGTGTGGCATCCTTCAAAATCCCATATGGTGCAATTACCTCATCCACGGTCATTCCGTCTGCAATAAGATTTCCGTTTTCATCCGTTCTTACTTCATTCTTAAATACATATGCAAAACCGGTTACCACATTGTCGTACCTACCGCATGCATCTGCAAATCTCTTATCTGCCTCTGCATCCTTCTCACTGCTGAAAAGCACATCAAATCCAATTACAGCAGGTCTGACATCATCTGATACACAGATTGTCTCCACAAGCTTGGCGTATATATCTCTGCTCCACGTAGAGAAATCACCCAACTGATTCATAGTTCTGTCATCAATCTTAATTATCTTAATCTTAGCATCCGTACTGCCCGCGTGATGGTACAAAACATCCTCTGCCGACTTGTCCACAGAATCAATAAATCCCGCATATGTTGCAATAAACGCAACAGCCACTGCTATGATACATGTCAATATCCTTTTAACCCAATTTTTCAATTCTTATTCCTCCGTATTCACGCGTAAAAATATAGAAATATTATACCATATGGCCCTTACTATGACTATTTTTTTTTGCAAAGTAATACCCTGCTTTCCTTCTCTTTTTCCCAATATTCTTCATAATCATTAATCAGTATTTTAAAAGCATCTTCAAGAAGCGGAAATTTGCTTATATAGCATATCAAAATACCACTATTCTTTAACACCCTTACTGCCTCATTAATTATAAGTTCAGGATGTATAAAATCTTCATTTCCGTTAATAACAACCACATCAAATTCGTCACTCATCAGATGAGTGTTACTCATATCAACCTTAGAATATGCTATTTGCGGCTTAATTTCGATACTATTGACATATCTAAGCCATTCATCATCTCTTATATCAAATCCTTCTGATACACAATACAATAAAGATTCCCTATGCAATCTCCCAAGAACACTACCGATATGATAGCTCATAACTCCGTCACCGCATCCAAGCTGCAGTATTTTCTTAGGTTCAGACGACTTTATATGATGTGCACATACTAACACATCCATCAACATATATTCATCTGAATCCTTTGAAAGTTCCAGTATCATACGAGGTATAGTCATGCTGTCATCATTGGCATGAAAAGGGAGTCTGCTTAAATTATCAAGATATCGATTACAATCAAGCAGTATATTATCACCCTTATCATCAACATACATAAAACGATTATTTTCATACACTAAGACGCTCATATACACCTCCAACAATCTGTTCCATATCGTAAAAGTTCTTTAGGTGAAGCTTTGCTTCTTCCGACATTTCCTCAAGTCTGCCACCCGTACACAGCTGATAAAGTATATCAGCAAACCCTTCTACATCACCAACCGGTGCGGACATTCCACATCTGCCACCATTTATGGCATCTTCATATGCATCAAACTCAGTTACTGCAATAACGCATCCGGCGTTCAGTGCCTCCGCAATAACATTAGGGGTACCGCCCTCCATAGCTGACGGAAGTGCAAACACCGTTGCCCCCTGATATTCCTGATTAAGCACATTTCTGTCCAGAACAGGTCCTGTAAATACAATTCTCTCTTTCATTGACGGATTATTCTCAAAAAAATCATTTACATATGCTTCAAATTCTTTTTCCACATTTCCAACTAATCTTAACTTCCATTCCGGTATTCTGTCAGCTATCATACAAAAGGCTTCCAGCAAAACATCCGTTGCCTTCTGCACTGTGCCAAGGCGACCAACTGTTAAAATAACATTTTCTTTTTTCTTCTGATTATTCACATCATCCCCATATAGATTATAATATCCGTTAGGGACACATACTACGTTCCACGGCCATTTTATGTTAAGGTAATCCCTCATTGCCGTACATGACGTTGCAATCACGTCACAATTATTCATAAATTCTATGAAATCCGGTTCTTCAAAATCAATTCTGTCCATCCATTCACTGTTAGCATCCAGTCCAAGGTATATTTTTCCATTAGGATTAACTGCTTTATATGCATATGCAACAGCATAATTTGTTGAATAGCAGCCTCGCAATATGAGACAGTCAATATCTGCTCCGTTATCCAACATATACTGCGCTTTGGTTGCCGTCTTCCCATCTGCAAGAAATTCAAGCTTCATTCCTTTTACAAGCTCTGCATAAGGATATTCGCCACCCGAAGCTCCAACCATTGATACGTCACAGCCGTGATTAATATGTAACAGATATGGTATAAGACCACAATCCTTTACAAGCTCCACATTCGACCATGGACGTTCATACGGAGCCATTGCCACAACCCTGTTAATCTTGGTCGTATTTACACGGTGTTCATGGGGTATAGCCTGTAATATAGTTCTATATTCCTCTCCATTGTAATACATTCCGATTGTATACCTGTAATCCTTACGAATCATATCAATAACCATCGGTAGTTCCCAGATATAAGTAATTACACTGTCAACCTCCATTTTAATCATTGGATAGTTATCTCTAATATCATCTTTCCGGCTGATTAGCTCTCTGATTCCTGATATTAATTCTCCATCATATAAAACAGGTTCCTCATTCACAGTCATTTTCAAAAATTCTTCATCCGGAAGAATTCTGTATCTTATTACATTGGTAAAAACATTTCTTGAGCTTTCATCAGGCAAATGCGTATATATCCAATCATACTTATCTATGTTGCTCTGTAAATCTATTATTACATCAGTGTATCCGGCTTCTCTGTTATCTCTTGTCATACAACCGGCAGACAGCTCCGTAATATATTTTTCATCCACTTCAAATATACCTGCTGCCAGCTTTATAATTTCATACATCGAAATATTACGCAACAGTTCCGATATTCCACCATAGTTACCTAATATGGTCTGCATAAATTCTTCCAATTCCATATACAACCTCCGACCCGCATAAGACTATCTATAATTATACATTTACACACTCACCTTTTCAATTAAAAACAGGTAACACATAAAATATAATGTGTTACCTGCATCATATTGCAAATTACGTCTATCCTTTAAAGTCTATTGTGGTTCCTACATATTTCTCTGCTTCAGTCTGCACTGTATCCGCTCTGTAATTGAAGTTGTACTCCTCAATCTTCTGGATTAATTCGTCTATAGAGCCTGCAGTGATTACTTCATCCTTGGCCGCCTTGTTCGCTGCCCGTTTCTCATTAAGCCGTTCCTCCCACTCTTTCTTGTCAGCTTTTTTCTCTGCAAGACGCTTTTCTTCCCTCTTCTCAGCTCTGATTTCCTCAATACGCTTTGCCTGCGCATCAAACGACTTCTGCATTACTGCAAAGAATGATGTTGAACCATCATCATTTACCTGCATTCCAAAGCCTTTCACACCTGAAGTGTTGCCAATTGCCTGCCCTAGTTCCGGCAGCTTAGTTCCCGCAGAGGCAATTATTCCCTCATATTTCTTGCGAAACTGCTCATCTTCAGCCATACGCTCGATTTTCTCTTCATCAATAAGGACAACCATTTTGTTAGGATTGGCAAAACTTGCCGCGTTGGCTTTAGCCATTTCCTTCATATCCTTACTTACAAGAACAAAATCAAGGTTCTGATACTTTGATTTTAATTCATCATAATACTTCTGTGCCTTCTCGCTAAGCTTAGGCTGTCCGATTGTCTTACCGGATGTATTATGAGTTGCTGTTTCCTGAGCAGCGTATGCATTCATCGCCGCTCCCACAGTGTTATTAAGTGAATCCATTCCATTCATAACATATAACCTCCTTGTCATATTTTTATATATATCGGCAAGGAGGTTACTATAGTTAACCGCTTATTCTATATTAATCATAATTTCCAAATACTCATATTCCATACCAAGTTTACACTTGTAATCACCTGAATTAAAGAAAATATAAGTATAATTCTCATCTATTTTATCCTTCATTGCTTTTACAAGCTCATCAACGGTAAAATCCTTTGAAGGGAACAGTTTCTTAAGAACCTTCTGCCTTGCAGTGGCTGTACTGATATAATCCTCTTCTGTCATATCCTCATACTTTATAACTGAATGATTATATGGTGCATTGACCGGTAGTTTAATATATACCCTTTCTCCATTAAAATTCACAAAAAATCTGTTATTATTAAAGGTAACACCTTCCTGACTCATATCAATATTGTATTCAAATTCAAATTTACTCTTAGAATCTGTTTCCGGATAATCGGTATATGTATATTTCATTTCATATACGTTGATTCCCTCTACGTAAGATGGGTCAATTTCTGACACAATGAATTTGTATATATCATTTTTAAATGCAGTTATATCTGTTGTGTCAAACTCCGTTTCCGTAAAATACTCTGATAAATCAAAATATTCCGAAATCGGCTTAGTATTGGCCGGATAATTACTGCCTCTGAATACAGTCTGGTAATAGTAAATCTCAAAAGATAAGTCATGCTGTTTATTTCTCTCATCATAGAAATAATATGTATCAGCATAATATTCGCCCACATTGTCCTCTGTATTAATTTTCACTCTGTTCTCTGCATGAATCAAGTCATCAGCATATTCGCCAAGTCCCATAAGTTCAATAAATTCGGTCATCTTGGCAATTCCGTCCTCAAGTTCACCATCATATCTAAACTTAACGTGATGAACTTCATCAGGATTGTAGATGCCTGTCTGTACCTCTATGAAACAATTGGTCACCTCAGTCCATGTATCACCATCAATTTCCTGATTATGTATTGTATATGTACGTCTTCCGCTTATAGGTCCATCACTTTCTTCAATCGTAATAACCGGGTTATCCGTTAATGTATAATAGCCCTTATCCTTATACCAGTTAATCAAATCATCTTCAGTAAAATCCCAGAAAAAATCTGCTACATTAGGATCATCTTTTACAACACTCGGTGCAACAAAATCGATAGATTTAATATCTCTTAACTCGAGCTTTTCCACTGGTTCTGCTGTTGTAGGCTCTTCTAATGTCGGAGTCTCTGTTGTTGGAACCTCCGTAGTCTCTGTTTCAGGCATATCATCAGTTGTTGTCTCTATCGTTACATTCTCTACAATTCCAGTGGATTTCCCCGAATCACTTTTTTTACCATCATTGGTTGCAATCACTACTGCTGCAATAATTCCGGCCACACCTGCTACAGCTCCTGTTATAAGTGCAATTAATCCTTTACTTACTCCTGCGGCAACAGCACCTCCTGCTACAGACATTACCTGAGATATTATAGGTGCGCAGTCCGGAATCGTACAGGCATATACACTTCTTTCATTTTTAAAAAAGAAATACAGAAAAGGCAGCACTGCCACTACTCTAAGTTTGATTCCCTTATCCTCAAGTCGTTCTGCCTCAGCACGCATTGCTTTTTTTGCATAGTTCAAACGACTGCTTACAGTATTTTCAGGACATCCATACATTGCTGCGATTTCCTTTATACTGTAATTCTGATAATAGAACATAAAAAGAGTTACTCTCTGCTCTACCGGGAGTTTTGACATCATATCAGATAAAATTCTACTTGTCTCATTGTCAATTACTATCTCTTCCGTGCTCTTTCCGTCCGCCGGCAAGTCAAAAATTTCTCCATTATCATCATATATACTGTCCACATTAATTACTTTATTGTGTTTCAATAAATTAAGACATTTATTGGCAGCAATACGCTGTATCCACGACGGAAAAGTTTCCGGTTTGTTAAGGGTGTTCAATTTTTCAAAGCCCTGAATAAAAGTATCCTGTGCAATGTCCCTTACATCTTCTTCACTAAGTCCGTATTTCTTACATACAAAGCACACATCCTCGTAATATGCCTTATACAACTGCTCCATTGCGGCATTGTCTTTTTCTACAGCTTTTTTTACAATTTCTTTTAACTCGTTACTGTTCATTTCTCATCCTCTTTTCAGTTAATTTTTGCCTTACATAATATAAGACAACTGAAGTGATAAAAAACTTTTAGAAATTCTAAAAAATTATTTATCTTTTGAAGATAATATTCCACCTATGGCAATATATAATTTCTACCACTCTCAATCACAATATTCTGTCGAGTGTACTATATATTTTATCCGCACTTGCAGGTTTAAGTAAATACCCTGAAGGCTTAAGCTGTAATACGCTTTCTATGTGCTCCTTATCATTAACACCGGTTAAGAACACTACAGGAGTATCCTTGGTCTCCTCAAGCTCTCTAATCATCTCAAGGGTCATTTTACCATCACACACAGGCATTTCATAATCAAGAAAAATAACATCCGGCACCTGCTTGCCTATCATGGTTAATGCCTGCATACCTGAGGTTGCCATTCTGACATCATATTTTTCCTTCAACAAATCATGTAGTGCCCTAAGCTGTATAGCACTGTCGTCTACAAGCAAAATTCTCTTTCTT
The DNA here is from genome assembly GCA_045542375.1 of Butyrivibrio sp. Taxonomy (GTDB): domain Bacteria; phylum Bacillota; class Clostridia; order Lachnospirales; family Lachnospiraceae; genus Eshraghiella. Next base: position 4,962 of record JAZQKW010000100.1, on the reverse strand, counting down.
CTGTCCTGTCTGTCTACGATTCGACCTTCTTCATATTCCACATTGAGGATTCTGCACATAATGTCAAGTACCTTGGCATATTCAACCGGTCTCACCACTCTGGTAAACTGAGGGGTATCAGTATATTTCTTAACACAATCCAGTTCTTCGTCTGTTCCATAACAGATAACAGGTAATAACTGATACCTATTCTTCAATTCATCTGTAATCTGCTCATAACCTGCTTCCAATCCGATGCAACATAATACAACCATATCTGGAGTGTTCTTCTCTAACATCCCTTTAACCATATCTGCATTATCAGCACATACCTGAACCTTGAAATATTTTTCAAAATATCTGCTTAAGGTCTGAAATACTGTATTAAATTTACCCACAAATAATATCTTTTTCATATAGTCACCATACTTTCTTAATCTGACTGATTATATCCGTTGCAGCATCTGCATCAAGATTCATTACATTTGAAGACAATACATCTACTAAGTTATGAATCTCGTCCGGATAACGGAATTTGTGCATTTCATCCATTATAAAATCTGCCGAATCATAATCTCCACCTTCGAGATTATACTGCAACATATCAAGGTATGACATTATTGTATCCTTATCGGCCATATCCTTAGAACCATCTTCCTGTACAATAATGCTTTGAATTCGTTCTCTATGTACCATCATCTCTTCTAACAATATTCCGTGAAGCTTTCGGATTCTTTCTATGTTGCCTTCCGCCGCCGCTGCCTCCAGCAATCTTGCGAGCTTTGACAAAAGCATGGCTCCAACCATAGCAGAGGTACTCTTTAACGCATGAACCTCTATTCTGTAATTATTAAGTGATTCCGATTCATCTATACTGTCATATAATCCGGAAAGCTTGTCCGGCAAAATATTCAGCATGCGTGAGAAATCAGACAAGGTACTTTCAAGCACTTCCCTGCTTCCAAGTATGCTCATTGCATAGTCAAAATCAAATTCATCCAACTGTGGCATCTCGTCAGCCTTCGCATCATCAGTCATTTTATCATAACCATCATTAATAATAAGGTCTTTTGAAAGGTATTTCAATATCATTTTATCAAGTTTTTTAGGATTAATAGGTTTGGTAAGATAATCATCGAAGCCTTCCCTAAGATATTCCTCCTTAGCACCCACAACTGCATTGGCTGTCAGCATAATTACAGGCGTGTCATCACATAACCCTCTATTCTTAAGCTCATGAAGTGTCTGAACACCATCCATAACAGGCATCATACCATCGAGAAAAATAATATCAAACCTTCGCTCTGCCACCATATCAATACAGTCCCTGCCGCTTTCTGCCTCGTAGACCTTAATACCGGTCTGCTTCAAAAGTCCTCTGACTACTTTTCTATTAATATCATTATCATCTACTACTAATACAGATGCTTCTGACGCAGTGTAACTCACTGTATATTCATCCTCATCTGTCTTACGACTGATACGCTCTTTAAAATCCCCTATAGGTTCATTTTTAACCACATCCTGCACTATGTCAAAATAAAATTCACTTCCCACATTATATTCACTACGAACCTTCAATTCACTTCCCATCAGTCTGAGAAGCTGCATTGAAATATTCATTCCAAGACCAGTGCCCTCTATATAATGATTTCTGGTCTCTTCAATTCTCTCAAACTGTTCAAAAAGCTTGCCCATATCTTCTTCTTTAATTCCAATCCCTGTATCCTTTACACTGAAATGCAATACAGCATTTCCATCAGAATACTCTCCTGTAACGGTCATGGTAATTATTCCTTCGTTGGTATACTTTACAGCATTGGTAAGAAGATTAACAAGCACCTGACGAATTCTTACGTCGTCACCGTAATATACAGCAGGAAGATTAGAATCTATGTCAAAAATCAGTTTCAGGCCCTTAGCCTTAGCCTTCAAATTAATCATATTGTACAAATCATACAGCATACTGCTAATCTCATACTCATTAGCAATAATTTCCATCTTACCCGATTCAATTTTTGACGAATCCAAAATCTCATTAATTATACTAAGCAACGTATTGGCCGAACTCTTTATATCGTTAGAATATTTGCGGATGTCCTGCTCTGTGGATTCTCTAAGTATCATCTCATTCATACCGATTACGGCATTAATTGGAGTTCTTATTTCATGAGACATCTTAGCTAAAAAATCTGATTTGGCACGATTAGCCGCATCAGCCCTTGCTGTCTCCTCTTTTAACAGACCTACCAAAACGACATCCGGATTCGCTACAGTCATATACATAAAAAGGCAGAATAACAGAACTCCCAGACTAGATGTAAGTGCTGCCGGAAAAATCATCTGAAACAATGATGCCACCATTACTGATACAAGTCCAAGTGCTACCGCAACTCTGTTCCTCTTAGATATATTCTTTCTGAATCTTGATATGTGCCAGATAATAAGCCCCACATAAAATATAACACTTACGTATAGTATAACAACTCCCGGTCCATATGAATAATTTCCACTTGGAACTTCCTTGTAATATATAGGAGCAAAAATATCAACTAAAACAACTATAATAAATGGCACATAAGTCAATCGTCTTCCCCTAAGAGGTCTGTCAAGTTCTTTTTCAACAATTGTAGCAAGATACAAATATATAAACAGAAACAATGCGGCCATAGTGACAAAAAAGCATATATGTACTACTCTGTTAACCATTGGATTAACCGTATACAGATGGTTAACCGTATAATTGCTGGCAATATCAAATATAAGATTCACGAAACCAACCAACAACGTAACATTAAAAATCTTATTCTCTTTGCTTTTGTTCTTTATTCCGAACCAGCACATAAAAAATAAAACTGCTATTACAAACATTCCGTATATCTGAGCTTTATAATGTAACATAGACCGTTTCCTTTCGTTGAATAACTATATACAATAGTATATCAAAAGGGAAACTTATTTTTCAACACTGGTGTTATTATTTTCTGTTATGTAAATTAAAGCGTCCCTCCGGTCTTTATGACCTTTAGGACGCCTTTAGTCTTATTCTTTTATTTCAGTATGAGGCTTCTGCTGTTTTTTCTTGTACACTACAAATCCTGCAGCCGCTCCACCTGCGATGATAATAACCACAGGAATTGCCCATGGGAAGGATTTATCCTTTTCCTTCTTGCCATTATCCGCATCACGATATGCAATTGCATATATACAAGACTTATCTGTTTCAAATGTCAAAATGCTGTCGGTAGCATTGTATACAACTTCATACTCTGTTACGGTTCCCTCACTTAATCCATATATTGTGAAAGTCCTTTCAACTCCATCTCCCGGTCTTAAACCTACCGGAATGGTAACCTTAATTGAAATCTTTCCGTTAGTAGTCGCTACAAATTCCCGGTCCTTAGAGCCAACCTGTTTCCATATTGAAATGTCAACATATGAACCTATTCTGTTATCTCCAAGTGCTGCTGCAAATTTACCTATATCAGACTGTGATACATTTCCGGTAACATCCTTAACGTCAAGCGAAATACTAATCTCTTCACCGTTTTCGATTGCTTCCTTGTCATCATCTGTTATCGGTAATTTGTCAATAGCTTCCTTGTCATCTTCTATTTCCACATCTTCAATCACAACGTCTTCAGGCTTGACTGTCTCATCCTCGTCAGATGGCTTATTGTCATTATCCCCTGATGGCTTGTCATCATCTCCACCTGATGGCTTATCGTCTCCGCCTGATGGCTTATCGTCTCCACCCGATGGCTTATCGTCTCCGCCGCCTGATGGCTTATCATCTCCACCTGATGGCTTATCGTCTCCGCCTGATGGCTTATCGTCTCCGCCTGATGGCTTATCGTCTCCGCCCGATGGCTTATCATCTCCGCCCGATGGCTTATCGTCATTACCGCCTGATGGTGTGTCTGTTTCGTCATCGTCATAATCCTTATCAGAAACAGCATTTTTAACATATACCGAATTCTTATCAACGGTTTCGCCCTTAACAAGAATAAGTGTTGAAATTGCCGGAACTGTTACTTTTCCATCAGTTACTGTTCCAAGACTTTCCGTTCCTGCTTTGGTATCATTAACACATATTGTCCATGTTCCTGATGATACACCCGCCTCATACATATTAAAGGTCTTAGCTGATGTATTAGGATTAAAGATAATTACAACACCGTCAGAAACCTCTGATGCAACCTTATCCTTACCTGCAAAATTAAACATAACCACATTCTCATCAATCCATGTGGCAGATACATATTTATTAACATCTGCTTTGGTTGTAAGACGTAACACTGCGTGATTCTTACGGAATTCAATTAATCCCTTATAGTAATCTCTTACATTCTGATAGTCCTTAGAACTAAGGTCCCCCCACTTAAGACTGTTAATATAGTCCGGTGAGTTATAACTATTGTGAATAATATGACCACTCTTATCAACCTTGGTTCTTAACAATTCTTCACCTGCGTGAATAAGCGGGATTCCTTCCGCTGTCATATATATTGCCGCAGCAAGATTATTCATCTTAATTCTGTCAGCCATGCTTGAGGACTTCTTGGTTGCATTAATCTTATCCATCAATGTGTAATTATCATGACATGATGCATAGTTAATTACCTGTGTCGGATTCTTAATCCAAGGGGTGTTAGCCAAAAAACATTCCATAAGAGTTCCCTCCGGATCTCCGTCAGAAGTATTTTGAACATAGCCCCATGAAACCTCATCATTTTTACCCTTAATAAAATCTCTTAAAGTATCACTAAAATATGCAAATTTAGGTGTAGCATATGCATTCTGCTGTGTTGCCATAACTGTATTAGATGGCTCTACTGCAGTTCCCATTGTCCAGCCTTCTCCGTAGAAAATAACATATGGATGTGTCTTGTGAACCTCATCAACAACCATATTGATTGTCTCAGCATCAAGAAGACCTACAAGGTCAAAACGGAATCCGTCAATGTGATATTCATCTGCCCA
>JAZQKW010000099.1:0-5764 GCA_045542375.1 Butyrivibrio sp. | reverse complement strand
GAAGAAAAAATCAAAGATGATTTTAAGGATACATTACTTACAGCAATTTCAAAAATGTCCCCTAAAAAGTTTGAGGCGTTTTCAAGAGCTTTGCTAAACAAAATGGGAGTTGAATTTACCGAAAAGGGTGTTCAGATCAGCAACGACGGCGGTATTGATGGTTATGGTTATCATATTGATACCAATGACTTCAGAACTACAAGAGTTGTTATTCAGTGCAAGAGATACAATGTGGCTCCTGTATCTGAGCCAGAGATCAATCAGTTCTTGGGTGCAATGAACAAATATCAGGCGGATTATGGGGTGTTCATTACTAATGGCAGATTTACCAATGCGGCAAGGATTGCGGCAAGGGAAGGTTCGCCAATAACATTAATAGATGGTAATGAATTGGTAAGGTTGGTTATGAGATATGAATTGTATATAACACCGGTCAAAACCTATGTGTTAGATGATTTTTATAATTCGGAAGAGTAGCGTGCATAAATATAGATGAAATATTTAAGGAACAGCTTATTTTGGTTGCTCTTCCCCCATCGCCCCCTCTGCTGCCATATCCTCAACCAAATCACAGATAGGATCGCCCTTAACCTGGAACTCACAAGCATTGAAAGGCACGCCGCCAGCCGCCTGAGGCCATACGCCAACGGTGTGGTCAACGTAGTAAGGGGCAAAAACAGAATTCTTAATCTGCTCAGGTGTAAGATTTCTTGTGAGCTGGTGAATAATGGCCGCAATCATTTCAAGGTGGGCAAGCTCTTCAGTTCCGATGTCTGTGAGAACACCAGCTACCTGTCTGTCTCCCATTGAATAACGCTGGGAAAGGTAACGCATACTTGCCCCGGCTTCTCCGTCAGGACCGCCATACTGACTTATAATAAGTGCAGCGGCGTTAGGATCCGGATTCTTAATGTTTACAGGAAACTGCAATCTTTTTTCATAAATCCACATTATGCACAACCTCCTTCCCAAGGCCATGGTTCTGATATCCAGGTCCAGTAGTTGTCAGAAGTAACCTGACAGAAGGTGATAGGGCCAAAACAGTGAACATATTCCATAGTAAGAGAATTGTAGGTATCTCTTAATGAAGAATAGGTTGCAATAGATTCCTTGTCATCAGGATGTGTATCAAGATATAATCCAAGGTCTACAAGTGCAAAACCATATTCCATTATTTTGCGCATAAGCTCGTGCTTGCAGAGTTTAGGTTTGTTCATTGACAGCATCCTCCTTTTCCAAGGAATGGTTTGTCGAGGGCAGGGTAGATGGTTCCCCGCATAAAGGATTTTTCAATGTCATAGGTTTTGCTTCCTACGGGCTGCCATTTTACGGTGGCAACGGCAAGGGATTCATCATTATATGGTGTAATACATGGTGAATTATAAACCGGCATATACTTAACCTTTCATAATATGAATTATATTGATATTATATGCAGACTAATTTATAAGGTTCTATCTGAAATAAGACACAAGATATTGTGTTATTTTGTAAAAAATGTCGAAAAAAGCACAAATTACAGTTGAAAAAGAGGATGTTTTGTAATATAATAATCGTATGTTGGTGTTTAGGAGGATGTCCCATGGGCAGGGAACAGGAAATGCGTTCTAATCAGAGAGAACTGAGAGAAGCACTTGACCGCAGATGTTGGTTCAGAGCTTTTATTTCTGCACTGATTCTTACAGTCCTAATACCAATTTTTCTTATTGTGGTACATGCAAACGGAATGTATGGAGTACACAATTCATCTATTAAGGCATTACTTATATGTACTGAAGTATTTCAGGTACTTTCTGCCATAGCAGGTTTCTTGCTGATATCAGGAGATGAGACGGACAAGCTTAAGATATTCTACAGATTTTATTTCTACATAACACAGCTATTAATGATATTTGTTGCAAGAGCGGAACTGGCGTATGAGGGTTCAGTTTTTGCATACGGAGTAGTAGCGGTGTACGGTGTAATGCTTCCGGTATTCGTAGGAATGGAGAGAAATGTTTTTTATGGCATGTCAGCATTCTTAAGTTTTGTTACAGCAGCATCTGCAGTGGGAATGGGAAGAAGTATTGTTGAAGTAACAATGATTGCAGTCGGTAGTTTTGTTCTTGGGAAATATATTTCTGATAAGAATATATCTCATGAGAACCTGGCACTCAGACTTAAGGCTAAGACAATTACATCGGAGAAGGATCCGTTAACCTCCCTTACTAACAGAAGAGGCGTTGATAAGAAGATTTCAATGATATGGAATGATTGTGTGAGAGAAGAGGTTGAACTTAGCGCAATAGAGATAGATATCGACTTTTTCAAGAAATACAATGATAAGTTCGGACATCCGGCAGGAGACAGATGCCTTAAGCAGATTGCATCGGCAATTAAGTACGCCACAGATGGGATGGCGGAGGTTACTGCAAGAATAGGTGGGGAAGAATTCTTAGTTATACTTAGAGGAAGTAATCCTGAGAACACCATTGATGTGGCAATGAGAATAAGAAAGAGAATTGACGAGTTAAAGCTTAATCATGCATGTGTTCATGTATCCCAGTATGTGACAGTGAGTATGGGCGTAGCTCATATCGTTCCGAATGAGTATAATTCTTTTGAGGAATTATATAAGAAAGTAGATGATGCACTGTATAGTGCCAAGTCTAACGGAAGAAACTGTATAGTGTGTGATAATAAGATATATGGAAGAATGAAGAAGGGTTTAGCAACAGTAATTTCAATGTAATAAGAAGGATGTGCACTTAACAGTAAGGCACATCCTTTTATAATCTCCATAAACGACAAACAGATGCCAAAGGCATCTGTGTCTTAAGGATATATGTGGGTTAATTTCAGAGTTAAATAACTCCAAATAAGAGGGGGCTTTGTTAATTAGTGTATCGCTCTTACAAGTTATATTTTATATTTGACAGATGAAAAAATCAACTTATAATGAACGACAATAAAACCTTAAAAAATTTTCCTAATCGTCATTTTGTCGAAGAATATTTTTGAAAAAACCATAATTAATGTTGTATAATGATGAAATCGGATAAATTTAACGGAGGTATATTATGAAACAATATAAAGTAACAGGAATGGGATGTGCGGCATGCAGTGCCAGAGTTGAGAAGGCTGTAAGTAATACTGAAGGAGTTACCGCGTGTAGCGTTAACCTTCTTACAGCGTCAATGGAGGTAGAAGGCAATGTGTCACCGGATAAGATAATTGCCGTGGTTACTGAGGCCGGATACGGAGCGGAGCTTGTTGAAGACGAAGAGGAGCCTGCCTCGGAGAGCGAGGAGGATTTGTCGAATAATGGTCGATATGCAGCAAGACTAATCAGTTCCATATGTTTACTTGTAGTTCTTATGTATATTTCAATGGGTCATATGATGTGGGATTTTCCTATACCGGGATTTTTAAGCCACAATCATATGACACTTGGAATTGTACAGATGGTACTTACCATTATTATTATGGTAATTAACAGAAAGTTCTTTATTAACGGAATAGGAATGCTTATTAAGCTTAGCCCTAACATGGATACATTGGTTGCTATTGGGGCAGGGGCAGCTTTTCTGTACAGCACAATAGCGCTTTTTGCAGGTGCAGGAATGGAGGAGTTGTATTTTGAATCAGCGGGTACAATTCTTACTTTGATTACAGTTGGAAAGGCACTTGAGGATAAGTCCAAGGGCAGGACAACGGATGCGCTTAAAGGTCTTATGAAGCTGACGCCTGCAACAGCCAATGTTATTTCGGATGGTGAAGAAATTACAGTTTCTGTTAATCAGATAAAGGTTGGAGACGTGTATGTAGTAAGACCGGGAGAGAGTATACCGGTTGACGGAGTTGTTATTGAAGGAGACAGTGCCGTTAATGAGGCGGCACTTACAGGTGAAAGTATTCCTGCAGATAAGAAGCAGGGAGAAAAAGTATATTCAGGAACCATTAATTTATCAGGCTTTTTGAAGTGTCGTGCTGAGAGTGTAGGCAAGGATACAACACTTTCCAAGATTATTAAGATGGTTAAGGATGCTTCATCATCCAAGGCTCCAATTGCCAAAATAGCGGATAAGGTGTCCGGTGTTTTTGTACCCGTTGTAATGGCTATTGCAGTAATTACAACAATTATATGGCTTATACTGGGATATGGAATAGGTTATTCTCTTGCAAGAGGAATATCAGTGTTGGTAATAAGCTGTCCTTGTGCTCTTGGACTTGCGACCCCTGTTGCCATAATGGTAGGAAATGGTGTTGGTGCTAAGAAGGGAATTTTGTTTAAGACAGCCACAGCACTTGAAATAACAGGTAAGGCTAAGTATGTTGTTTTGGATAAAACAGGAACAATAACAGTAGGTGAGCCTTCTGTAACAGATGTATGTATATACAAATCAGACGAAGGAAGTCTTCTTAATATTTTGTATTCTCTCGAGAATAAAAGTGAACACCCTATAGCCAAGGCATTGGTAAGATATGCGATGGAAAAGGGAGCTGTTCTTTCTGAAACAGAAGAGTTCATGGCACATTCTGGAAGCGGCGTAAGCGGAGTGTACAGAGGACAGAAGGTTGTATGCGGAAATCACGATTTTGTCTCTGATTATATAAATCTTGGCGAAGCAGAGATTAGAAGAGCAGAAGGTCTTTCTATGGAAGGTAAGACACCACTTTACGTTGTGGCAGATGGTGAACTTCTCGGTATTGTAGCGGTAGCGGATTCGATAAAAGAAGATAGCGCAGAGGCTATTCTTGAATTAAAGAAAATGGGAATGAAGGTCATTATGCTTACAGGAGACAATCCTGTTACGGCAGAAGCGGTAGGACACAAGTGTATGGTGGACGAAGTTATTGCAGGCGTAATGCCGGGAGATAAGGAATCAGTAATAAAGGAACTGTCTGAAAAAGGCAGAGTAATAATGGTGGGAGATGGAATTAATGATGCACCTGCTCTGACAAGAGCGGATACGGGAATGGCAATTGGTTCCGGAACGGATATTGCTATTGATGCAGCAGATGTTGTGCTTGTAAAGAATTCATTAAAAGATGTGGTCCGTGCTGTGAGGTTAAGCAGGGCAACCATAAGAAATATACACCAGAATCTGTTCTGGGCATTTATATACAATGTAATTGGAATACCTCTTGCAGCAGGCTGTTTCATAGCATTATTCGGATGGGAGTTAAATCCTATGTTTGGAGCAGCTGCAATGAGTCTTTCAAGTGTATGCGTAGTAACTAATGCACTCAGACTTAATCTGATAAAATTACATTAGTTTACGCATTATGTACTCGTATATATCCTGACTGGCACTTTTCCATTTGTCACACATTTCATCAGCTAATTCCTCATCAGGAACTGTGACTGTTAAATCTATCAGACTGTAATTGTTTTCTTTGATACAGCAATGAACAGCATAATCACTGTTGGTTGTTCTGTAAAATTCAGAGATAACATTTGCAGTCTGTTTTATTTCGTAGCGGTTGGCTTTAAGATAGCTGCTGACTTCCTTCTTAATCTCATCAGATATTTTATTACCAAAATATTCAAGCATCTCTCTGCCTTGGTCAGTTATTTTGTAGCTTGTATTGCTTCTGTTATTCTCCACCTCAATAAGATTATCTTCCTGAAGTATGCTGATAATCGTAAGAACTGTAGTATAATCGGTGTAGCCTGAATCAACAAAAAATCCCATAACCGTTGCATTGGTAAGTGGAAAATCAACCTTATTGAGCATATAAAGAGTTATTAACTTATACAATGTATTTGCTTCTAATGCCA
>JAZQKW010000098.1:0-15082 GCA_045542375.1 Butyrivibrio sp. | reverse complement strand
CATGGTCGAACATTGCCATTATCTTGGCATCTTCCTCTTTCCTGCACATCATCTCAGGTGAAAACACAACACTTGTAACGCAGTAATTACCCTTGGCAATTCTTCTTGCTACATTAGCCTTGTCGATGCTGTATATAAGGTCATCATCATCCTCATCATCAAGAAATACCACTCCATTGTTAAGATGAAGGGACACTGACGGATACTTCCTTGAGTTCCTCTTGACAAACCTGTTACTGTCATCATCTACAGTTTTCACAAAATCATCTCTGTCTCCGCTATATCTGAACAGACTAAGAATATGATCTGAGTGAGTCCTGCAGGCACATACAATTTCCTGATTAGTATCCTGAATTACACTAATCAATTCATTGATAAGTTCGTTAGCCTTATTATATCCATATATTTTGTTAACATATTTGAAATTAGCAATATCCGTTGAAATAAGTACTAACATCTTGCCCGGATTATTGTCTATCTCACCTTTTGCAATCTCAAGGAAGCCATCATATAAAGGCAGACCTGTGACTGCATCTGTTTTCTTCTGTGTCATATCCATATAAACACCTCTTTTTTTAAGGCTTTCACATAGTATAGTATCATTTTTTCACATCATTGTCCATAATTTGAGCAATATTTTTCTTTTCTTTACGCTTCTCTGACATTGATTCACTGCTTAATCGAATCATTTTGGAAACAATCTTTCCTATAACCTTTCTCGTACTCTTATCCACATCCTTATACGAACGCACAATAGTAGCGGATGTTGAAAAGAATCCTTCCTTAAGACCCGTTACCGTATCGAATCCCGACCTGAGTACCTTAAAAACAATTTCTATTGCCAGCTCACGTTCTTCCCTGCTGATTTCGTGTATCCAAGTCTTGTTGATTCCTGCAAAATTCTCACTAAATTTTTCATATCTGTCACAGGTAACAAAATGTCTTCCATACACCTTCCATGTAATTCCGGAATGCTGCATAAATCCTTTTCCCGTACTTTCCACAATTACCTGTTCCCCTCCGCTGAACATTATCATACCCACAATGGAACCCTGGGGATTATATGTGCGAACTCTGCCACACATATCCTTATAAGGTTCTGACTCAACAAACTCCGGCAAAAAACCGGGACCATCATAATTATCAATTCGTACTATTCGGTCTTTATACTTGGCATCTATAACCACTGCCGCATAGATTGCAAGATTCCCGCCTTTAGAATGTCCCCCAAGATACACGTTTCCATGGAACTGCATCATAATATCATTCAGATACTCCACCGCCTCTGTCTGAGAAAGGACGGGCATCATATAACATGCTTTGAAATCCTCTTCCCAGCCTGCCAGCGAATCATCTGTTCCACGATAAGCAACATAATAATTATCATCATCTATTACGACTGTAACCGCAGCAAACTGCTTAGCAACATCCGGCTGAAAATCTGTTACATAATTAATCAGCTTAAGATTTCTGTACCTGTCACACTCTGCCATTTTCTTAAAAATCACACAGCCCGTCTTTATTATTTCAGGCATTTTAGCTACATCATCATCTGTGTACTTTTTGAAAAAAACATCCGCAAGTTCACCTATTGTATTGTTCTTTCCGTCACCTATTATTTCTTCAAAGGGTACGTAGGCAAGTTGTGCAAAAGCAAGTCCGTCGATTTCATTGATTTCACTTGCCGGAAAAGTCACGTCCCCTCTCCAATCCATATAATCAATTAAATTAGCCATACACGACAACCTCTCTGAGTAAACCTAATAAAAGCATATGCAACGGATATATACCGTATGTAATCCATTTAGGCAATTTTCCTTTTTCGTCTCTGGAAAAATATATTGGAACAAAACCAAGTGGAGCCACCAGATTGTACAGGCTTCCGTTGAGCCACAAAATTATGCTTCCACATATATATTTATATTCCGGCATATCTCTAAGACAGTACATAACAACAATAAAAGTAATTCCTATCCACGAATAATCTGTCTGCAAAAAATAAGTGCCCACAAGTGCTACTGCCATTGTTCCGTATGCCGCCATCCTGCCTCGGACACCCTTCTCCTTAGCCCACTTAAATACACTAAGCACCATAAGTGCAACAGCAAAAGTAAACAGCACATTGGATTTTCCATCATATAACCACCTGCCGCTATGCATAAGGTTAAAAGGAAGCTCCGACAGAAAAGCAAAAATACACATTCTTGTAATATATCTTTTTAGATTAGAGGTATGGATAAATCCCTCAACTATACAACATGCAAATATAGGAAAAGCAAGCCTTCCCACACCTCTGCACATTATGTACAAAATCTCAGGCATAACACCACTAAGCACTAATCCTATATGATCAATAATCATGGTAACAAACGCTGTTATTTTTAACAGGTCTGAACTGATTCCCTTTTTATCTTCCATAAGACTTTATCTCCTTAGCTATTTTATTTTAATTCAAAAATATGATATAATCAAGAGCGGAGGTATGATATATGTACATTTATGAAACACATTTACACACATATGAAAGCAGTGCCTGTGGCTCAACCAAAGCCTCTGAGTACCCTGCATATTATAAATCTATCGGATACAGTGGAATATTTATTACTGACCATTTTTTTAACGGTAACTGCCGTATCCCGCCTATGAATGATTGGAAGGAAAGAATCAATGCTTTTTGCAGAAGCTATGAAATAGCTAAGGAAGCAGGGGATAGAATAGGTTTTCCCGTATTTTTCGGTTGGGAAGCTAATTTTGACGGAGATGAATTCCTTATATACGGTCTTGACAAGAACTGGCTTCTTGAACATCCGGACCTGTTATCCTACACCAGAACAGAACAGTACGATATTATTCACAGAGACGGTGGTCTGGTAGTTCAGGCTCATCCATTTAGGGAACGCCCATATATCAGCACAATATATGTTAATCCGGATAATTGTGATGCAATGGAAGCATACAATACCTTCAACCATGATTTCTGTAATCACAATGCCGAGATATATTGTCGTGAACACGGCATATTTATGACTTCAGGCTCAGACCTTCATAAAAAGGGAAGTACCGAGCCTGACAACCTGTACGGAATGATTTTTGATACGCCGCTTGCTGATGAGAAGGATTATGTACACCGTATTCTTAATCGTCAGGGCAGTATGCGTGTACCTGATTCGCACAGGACAACCACATCCGTTATAGAGACAAAAACCCCTGTGGTTATTAACCACAGGGATTAAGTTCTCTGTTATTCTTCTGCCGGGATGTATCTCTCCCATACAACATCTTCCCATCCGGAAGTGTCAAAATTCTCTCTTATAGTCATTGCATAATAATTAATCTTAAGTATAAGATTCGGTGTATTTTCCCATTCTATAATGCTTGAATCTGACATAATATTTTCCCATAACCTTGCCCTATCCTCAGCAGGATAAGTCATACTATAATCATCTATAAAATACACATCATCAAGACTCTTACATCCATAATAGGTATATTTTATTGCACCTTCATATCCAAACTCCGAATAAGAGTAGGTATAAAAGTCCATAAACTCCTTATCCTCAGGATTAAATTCTGACCATTTCTGCTCATTGAATCCACCCTTTGAAGAAATATATCTGTCTATGGCATGACTAATTTCATGATGAATAGTCACCGGAAGGTCATCCTTATTAGTACAATCTATAACAATAATTGACTGGCTGCCTACCTGAGACTGGAAGCCTCCTGCATATTCAAGTACTTCCTTATCATATCCTATTAGAGTTGATGCAATGTATATATCTATACCTGCTGCACCATCCTTTTTAAACTGGGCAAAAAAACCTTCCGGATATTTATCCAGTTCCTCGTCCAATTCCTTTAACGCTCTTTCAACCCGGTTATAGTCATCTAATGAAGTAATGGCATAACCACCCATCATATTACTGCATTCCTTGCTTATATGAATAAGCACGCCATGCTTATCCTGTAGTCTGTCAGCTTCTTCTCTAAGCGGCTTTAATTCCTCAGGAACTTCTCCCGGATGAAATTCTGATGGATCATAGATATTGTCTACCTCTACCACTCTGTTCTCTGGAACATCATAGTCATACGTTGACATCTTCGTCCACATATCATCCTTGTTGCCAAGCTCCCATCTAAAGAAGCTGTAATTATCAAAAGCATCCGTAAATTCAAGGACCAGCACATCATCCTCAATATATATTGGTGCAGAGACCAGACTTATATATTCGCTCTCGCCACCATTAAACTCTATACTGAATGATGTATTAGATACACATAAGTTACTTTCTCTGTCAAAAACAGCCACCTCTATAGTATCTCCATCCAGATAATAGAACAACAGATTTCCGTTATCCATTACCTTCATCTCAATATCCTTGTCACCTTCACTTGGCCATGAATATACAACAGGGGTATTTCCCGGTCTGTATACAATCCAGTTAGATGTCATATCTTCCATTACGTTCTCTGAAACAAAGGTTCCATTTACATAATCTGCATTGTAATAATCATCTTCTGTTGCCGGCTGAAGATATGCAAAATCTCCTGTATCAGTATCTATTGTACCCTGATATTCCTTTAAATCTCCACACATTCCTTTTACAACAAGATAATCCCTTCCATCCACACCTGTATACAGTGAGTCTATAGCCGAACATACAAAACCATACTCTGTTTCTATCTGTTCACCCTTCGGATTATCCTCTGTCAGGTCATATCTGTAGATATTTCTGTCCTTAATATTGTATAAGTTCTTACCATCCTCTGAAATATATCCTGTTGACAGTTCAGGTATATTCACTTCTCTTATACACTCAAGGTTCTCGTCAAACATATACACGTGGAAATCCTCAGAAAAAGAATTGATACACCATATCTGATTCATTCCATCCATTGTGTACATGGTTCCGTTTCCAACCGCAACATCCTTCTTGATTGAACCGGTACTACGGTCATATAAAGCAAGATGCATTTCCAGTGCCTCCGGATTATAATCCGCACCGGCTACGCTTTCATCAGTTTCTTTATATATGGAATAACTTATTATATAATTCTTACCCACCTTATGAAGCTCTGTTCCATTCAACAGTAGTCCGTCAAGAGTTGCTGTGTTCACAATAGATGCAACCAATGACACGTCACCTGATTGATTATCCTTATCGCCCCACTCAAACTCTGTAATCCCCTGTACTACACTTTCCTTAACAGGTTCTGTTTCCTTCTCTGTTGGCGTTGTCGTATCTTCTATTCCCTGAGTTGGTGGATTAATTACATTGCCACGTCTGTTACTACATCCGGGAATAAATATCATTAGGAATACCAGAGCTAAAATGCATAACTTTCTATTATTCATCATAAGTCCTTCCCATTTATTTATATATGAAAATGATTATATCATTTTATCGTACACTTTGGCAAATCTAATTACATATTTTCGCACAATTGTTCTTCTATTCTCAGAAGCCTGTTGTACTTGGCAACTCTTTCACTCCTGCATGGAGCACCTGTTTTAATACGACCCGCGTTTAAAGCCACCGCCAAATCCGCTATTGTTGTGTCCTCTGTTTCTCCTGAACGATGGGACACAATCGCCTGATATCCTGATTCGTGAGCAAGCTTCACAGCCTCAATAGTTTCTGAAACCGTTCCAATCTGATTTAATTTTATCAAAATAGCATTAGCCAGTCCCTTACTTATTCCCATTTTCAGCCTTTCCGTATTAGTTACAAAAAGGTCATCTCCCACAAGCTTAATCTTATCTCCAAGAAGGTTCGTAATTCC
Organism: Butyrivibrio sp.; assembly: GCA_045542375.1. GTDB lineage: Bacteria > Bacillota > Clostridia > Lachnospirales > Lachnospiraceae > Eshraghiella. Next base: position 9,298 of record JAZQKW010000098.1, on the reverse strand, counting down.
CTTCCATCCATGAAAATCCTCCTCATCCAGAGGATCCTCTATAGAGATAAGCGGATATATCTCTGTAAGTTTTTTATAATAATCTATTAATTCAAGTGAAGACCTTACAACATTAGTATTCTTCGCTCTGCTTTCACCTTCAAAATGGTACATCCCGGTTTCTGCATTATACAGTTCGGAAGCCGCTGCATCCATGGCAAAACATATATCCTCTCCCGGTGTGTACCCAGCCTTTCTCACCGCATCAGTCAGTAAATCAAGTGCTTCGTATGCATCCGCTACCTCCGGTGCAAATCCACCCTCATCTCCAACTGTCGTAGAAAGATTACGTTCCTTTAATACCTTTGCAAGACTATGATATACCTCTGTTCCGATTCTTAAAGCCTCTTTAAAACAGCATGCCTTTACCGGCATAATCATAAATTCCTGAAAATCCAGACAGTTCCCTGCGTGAGCTCCACCATTAATAATATTCATCATAGGAACAGGCAGTTTTCTTCCTGTTACCCCGCCGATATACTTATATAATGGTATCTGAAGTCCGTCAGCGGCTGCCCTTGCACAGGCAATTGATACGGCAAGAATGGCATTAGCTCCAAGTGATGACTTATCCGCTGTACCATCTGCCTTAATCATTTTCCTGTCAATTTCATAAATATCATCTGCATCCATTCCCTTTAAAAGTTCGTTAATTGTGGTATTGATATTATTAACTGCTTTTAATACACCCTTACCTCCATATCGGTTCATATCTCCGTCACGCAGTTCAAGTGCTTCAAATTCTCCTGTAGATGCTCCACTTGGTGCAATTCCTCTACCAACCGCCCCGTTCACTAACTTAACTTCCGCTTCTACGGTAGGGTTTCCCCTTGAATCAAGAATTTCTCTTCCTGTCACACTGATAATTTTTAAATTTTCCATTATGTTATCCTCCTTTATCTGCTTATTATTGCCGCAAATAAAGAAAAAATAACAGCTTATTCCCCGTTTTCAACTAATGGGTCTATAATTTCCCATATTTTGTCCAATCCCTGCTTGGTCTCTGCTGAAAAAGGCACAATAATGCCTTCTTTTGGCATTCCAAGTCCTTCTCTTACTATTTTGACCTGCTTCTGAATCTGACTTCTGTTAATCTTATCCAGCTTGGTCGCTATGATTATAGGGTCATACCCTTGAGAGCCAATCCACTCATACATCAGTCTGTCATTTTCAGAAGGCTTGTGTCTGATATCAATAAGCAAAAACACCTGCTTAAGCATCTTGGAGGTGTGAAGATATCTCTCAATCATCTTTCCCCATTTTGCTCTTGTCTCAAGCGTTGTTTTGGCATAGCCGTATCCCGGAAGGTCAACGCAATAAAACACTTCATTAATGTTATAAAAATTAATGGTCTGTGTCTTTCCCGGCTGAGACGAGGTCTTTGCATATGATTTTCTATTCATCAATGAATTAATCAATGAAGATTTACCAACATTGGATTTACCTGCAAAAGCCACCTCCGGCAATGTGTTTTCCGGAAGTTTACTTGTTATTCCGCACACGGTTTCAAGATTCACTTTTTTAATTACCATTATTGCCTCCTGTTATCTGAGTGCCGCTTTAATAACATCATCCATATGCTTTACATAGATAATGTTCATTCCCTCCGTAATCTCCTTTTCCATATCAAGAACATCTTTTTCATTTTTATATGGAACAAGAATATTCTTAATGCCTACATTCTTAGCCGCAAGCATTTTTTCCTTCAGTCCGCCTATTGGCAAAACCTTTCCGTGAAGTGTAATTTCTCCGGTCATAGCTGTCTTGTGACAGATTTTTCTGCCTGTATATACAGATATCATGGCAAGAGTCATTGTAATTCCGGCAGATGGTCCATCCTTAGGAACTGCCCCTTCAGGAACATGTATGTGAATGTCTTTTTTCGTAAAAAGCTCTTTATCTATATTGTATTTATCTGCCTGAGAACGAATGTAACCCATGGCCACCATTGCAGATTCCTTCATTACATCTCCAAGCTGTCCTGTTATCTTAATTTCGCCCTTTCCATCCATGAGACAGGTCTCCACGTCAAGTGTAGTACCTCCAACAGATGTCCATGCTAATCCTCTTGCAATTCCTATCTCATCTTTGTTAAGTACATCTTCCTTGTCATATTTAACGGTTCCAAGATAATCCTTAAGGTTGGTTGCTGTAATTTTGTGTACTTCCTGCTCTCCACTAAGAATCTTTCTTGCCGCTTTTCTGCACACGCTTCCTATCATTCTCTCAAGCTCACGAACTCCGGCTTCCTTAGTATATCCGTCAATAATAAGATTGATGGCTGAGTTTGAAAAAGAAACCTGCTTAGAATTAAGGCCTGTGTTCTTAAGCTGTTTTTTCACAAGATACTTCTTGGCAATATGGAATTTTTCAATCTGTGTGTAGCTGTTAAGCTCTATTACTTCCATTCTGTCAAGCAGTGGCTTCGGAATTGTTGAAGTATCGTTAGCTGTAGCAATAAAAAGACATCCTGACAAATCCACCGGTATCTCTACATAGTGGTCTCTAAAAGCTTTATTCTGTGCACTGTCAAGAATCTCAAGCAGTGCTGAGGCAGTATCTCCTCTGCTGTCAGTGCCTACTTTATCAATTTCGTCAAGAAGCATCAGCGGATTACTTACTTTAGCCTGTGTAAGAGCCTCAACAACTCTTCCCGGCATTGCGCCCACATAAGTCTTTCTGTGACCTCTGATTTCAGCCTCATCTCTCACACCGCCAAGACATATCCTTACATATTTTCTGTTAACTGCTGTGGCAATTGATGCTGCGATAGAGGTCTTACCTGTTCCCGGAGGGCCTACGAGGCATATAATAGGAGCCTCACTGTCACTTTTAATTGCATGTACAGCAAGAAATTCCAAAACTCTCTCTTTAACCTTGATAAGTCCGTAATGGTCTTTATCCAAAACCTTCTCCGCGTGAATGATATCCTTATTCTCTTCTGTCCTTTCATTCCAAGGAAGAGAAAGAACTGTTTCAATATATGACTTAACCACATAGGATTCCGATGAACTTCCCGGAATATTTTCGTAGTTTCTTATCTCTTTGTGAAGTTTCTCCTTAACATAATCAGGAGCATTGAGTCCGTCTGTTTTCTTCTTAAGTTCAATAACTTCTTCATCAAAGTCATCCTCTCCAAGTTCTTCTCTTATGAACTTGAGCTGTTCCTTCATTATGTATTCCTTCTGATGTCTGTCGACTCTGCTCTTCATCTGAGCCGCAAGGTCAACCTTAATCTCAGTTATCTGTATTTCTTTATTAATAATATCTGCAAGATAGTCGAATTTTTCTTTTACTGTGGCAGCAGCAAGAATATCCTGTCTAAGCTGTGGATTATCAGTACATTCAGCCGTACACTTATATATAAGCTCATATATATCCGTTACAGCCTTGAGTCGAGGGAGTGTTTCATCCATCTTTCTCTCAGTACTTGTATAAAAATCCTCCATCAATTCCATAATGGTGTCACACATTGCATACTGCTCAGTTTCTGACACATCTGCTGCTGTTTCCGGCTCCACTTCAATCTTAGCCATAAGGCCATCCTTACCCGATTCAAAAGACAAAAGTCTTCCCCTTGCAACACCCTTTACAAGAACCCTGCACAGTCCACCCGGCAGCTTAACAATCTGCTTTATCTCGGATAAAGTTCCATATTCAGAAACATCCTCCGCCTGTGGTTCAATTATGTCTGCCGACTTCTGGGTAGCAAGAAAAATAGTCTGACCATTCTTCATTGCATAGTCAATACTTTGAATTGATTTTTTTCTGCTTACATCAAAATGAATGACCATATGTGGTAGTATGGTCATTCCTCTGAGAGCAATAAGGGGTAACTCATTTACCTGTTTATTCATGCGTTCTCTCCGTTATTCTTCTTCAATGTCTGTGTTACCGGTTTGCGAGGCTTAACCTCTCTGCACACAATCTCCGGCATTGCATTATTCTCAATTGTATCCTCTGTAACGATACACTTTGAGATTGTATCATCTGATGGAATTCTGTACATTACATCCATCATTGCTTTTTCCATTATTGAGCGAAGTCCTCTTGCCCCGGTCTTACGTTCAAGACTCTTCTTGGCAATAGCTCGTACCGCTTCATCTGTTATTTCCAGCTCAACCTCATCATACTCAAACAGCTTCTTGTACTGTTTAACCAAAGCATTCTTAGGCTGGGTAATAATATTAACAAGTGCATCCTCATCCAACATATCAAGGGCTACAGTTACAGGTACTCGGCCTACAAATTCCGGAATAAGTCCGAACTTAACCAAATCCTGTGGAAGAACCTTTGCAAAAAGTTCTCCAATGTCAATTTCCTTCTTCTCTGATATTATAGAATTAAAACCAATTGATTTCTGGTCCATTCTGCTTTCAATAATCTTCTCAAGTCCGTCAAACGCTCCACCGCAGATAAAAAGGATATTGGTTGTATCAATCTGAAGCAGTTCCTGCTGTGGATGTTTACGTCCGCCCTGAGGTGGTACGGATGCTACAGTACCTTCAAGAATCTTAAGAAGTGCCTGCTGAACACCTTCACCTGAAACATCTCTTGTAATTGATACATTTTCTGTCTTTCTTGTTATTTTATCTATTTCATCAACATAGATAATACCATTACTTGCCTTATCTATATCGTAGTCTGCCGCCTGAATTAATTTCAAAAGAATATTCTCTACGTCTTCGCCTACATAACCAGCTTCTGTCAGTGTTGTAGCATCTGCAATAGCAAATGGTACGTTAAGAATCTTAGCAAGGGTCTGGGCAAGATAAGTCTTACCTGAGCCTGTTGGTCCAAGCATAAGAATATTACTCTTCTGAAGTTCTACATCATCATCTGAAAATCTGTCATTAGCAAGAATTCTCTTATAATGATTATATACGGATACTGACAATACTTTCTTAGCTTCATCCTGTCCGACTACATATTCATCAAGAAGAGCTTTAATCTGCATAGGCTTAAGAAGGTTAATATCCTCAAGTGCCGCTCCTGACTCTACTCCGTATTCATCATCAAACTGCTCTGCAATAATCTCAGAACATACCTCTATACACTCATCACATATATATACTCCGTTAGGTCCGGCGATTAATTTCTTTACCTGATTCTGATTTTTTCTACAAAAAGAACATCCGCATAATTCGTCATCTTTTCTACCTGCCACTTGTACCTACCTCCATCTGTTAATATTAACTAACTCCCGCCTCATTCGGCGGGAGTCCTTAGATACTATTTTCTGTTCTCAATTATACTGTCAATGATACCATATTCAAGGGCTTCCTTAGCCGTCATATAGTTATCTCTGTCTGTATCCTTCTCAATAACATCTATTGGCTTGCCTGTATTGGCTGCAAGAATTTCATTGAGTTTCGCCTTGGTCTTAAGAATCTGGTCAGCTACAATCTTCATATCCGATGCCATACCTCTTGAACCACCGCTTGGCTGATGAATCATAATCTCTGCGTTAGGTAATGCATATCTCTTACCCTTAGTTCCACCTGCCAAAAGGAATGCTCCCATACTGGCTGCCATTCCTATACAGATTGTTGACACATCACTCTTAATATAATTCATTGTATCATAAATTGCCATTCCTGCAGTTACCGAACCACCCGGACTGTTAATATATAACTGAATGTCCTTACCCGGATCCTCTGCCTCAAGGAAAAGGAGCTGCGCAACTACTATATTAGCAGATACATCATTAACTTCTTCGCCAAGGAATATTATTCTGTCTTTAAGAAGTCTTGAATAAATATCATATGATCTTTCTCCACGACTTGTCTGCTCAACTACATAAGGTACTAAACTCATAAGTAACCTCCATATTTATTAATTATTCTTCTTTTTCTGCCTTTTCAGCTGCCTTCTCTACTGCCTTAGCACCGATAAGTTCAACAGCCTTCTGTACTGCAAGGTCCTGTCTGATCTGGTTCTTCTCTTCATCACCGACGAATTCCTTAACCTTATCAACTTCCATTCCGTATGCAGCTGCCATCTTCTCGATTTCTGCTTCTACATCAGCATCAGCAACTTCGATTTTCTCAGCCTTAACAACTGCTTCAAGAACAAGACCGTTCTTAATTCTCTTTAATGCTTCAGGTCTCATTGTCTCAATGAACTGTTCAGGTGAACCACCAACATACTTGATGTACTGATCAATTGAAAGTCCCTGTGACTGTAATCTCTGAGCAAAATCCTCAACCATTCTGTTAACCTGTGTCTTAACCATAAGCTCAGGTATTTCCATAGTTGCGTTCTCAACTGCAGCATCTACTGCTCTCATTTCTTTTTCTTTCTTAGCAGCATCCTTCTTCTTCTCTGTGAGATTCTTCTTGATATCTGCCTTGTACTCTGCTAATGTATCAAATTCTGAAACATCCTGTGCAAATTCATCATCTAACTTAGGAAGCTCTTTTACCTTAATTTCCTTAACTGTTACTTTGAACATAGCAGGCTTTCCTGCAAGGTTCTCTGCATGATAGTCTTCTGGGAATGTAACGTTAACTTCTACTTCCTTACCAATCTTAGCACCGATTAACTGCTCTTCAAATGTATCGATGAATGAGTGTGAACCGATTGTTAATGCATAATCTGTTCCCTTACCGCCTTCGAAAGGTACTCCGTCAATGAATCCTTCAAAGTCAATAATTGTCTGGTCTTTATCCTTAACTCCTCTTGTTGTTACTTCAACAAGTCTTGAGTTCTGTTCTCTTACCTTCTCAAGCTCAGCCTTAACTTCGTCAGCTGATACCTTAGTATCAATCTTCTCTACTTCAACACCAAGATATTTTCCAAGTGTTACTTCAGGCTTAACTGCTACTGTTGCTGTAAAGATAAAATCCTTACCCTTTTCAATCTGTGTTACGTCGATTTCAGGCTGTGAAACAATATCAACTCCGCTCTCTTCAGCTGCTGCTGCGTATGCAGAAGGAATTGCATCATTAGCTGCATCTTCATAGAAGATTCCAGCACCATACATCTTCTCAACCATAGCACGAGGTACTTTACCTTTTCTAAAACCAGGAACGCTGATCTTATCCTTATTCTTCATATAGGCATTCTGAAGAGATTTTTCAAAATCCTCCGCAGCTACTGTGATAGTAAGTTTCGCCATGTTCTTTTCTAAATTTTCCACTGTAAAACTCATATTACTGATTTCCTCCTTAATTAACGGCTCGTTGTTACGGTCGCACAGCGGATATTATACCATATACATATTATTTTTGCAATTACAAATATCTTCAATTCCCGAAGTAATATGATACTTCATTTCGCAAAGTGATGCGCTGTTTCATAATATGCATTAGAGAATGATAAACTATTGTGATTGGATTTGAGAAAATCGTATGCTTTGTTCGACGTTTTGTTGAAATAGCTTTGGCTTTTATAAAGTTACATGCCATTCTGATAGGTTTACGGACACGCCGTCTTCAATATCAAAAAATCTATTTTGTCATAGAAACAGTGCAACATGCTTATTAAACGACGGTCTGCAAAAACTTCTCGCTTGTTTTATCCTTGGAAACAAGCTTCGTCGGACGTTTGCAGCCCGTCGGCATATATTGCACTGTTTCTATGGCAAATTAAACGATTTTTTTCAAAGCTTCCTGCGTGACCGTAAACCTATCAGAATGGTATGTGACATTTTTATAAAAGACAAACAATAAGCGTTTCAACAAAACGTAGTTAGAAAGCTGCGAGTTTTCTCAACCGCAATCACAATCGTTTATCAGCCTTTAATGTAGAGAATGAGACAGCACCCCACTTTGCGAATTGAAGACACAATATTTCATACTTTGCGAATTCAAAATATTATGCTAATATATATTCTGTAAATTTATGAGGAGGCGGACTATGTCTTTAATAGAAATCAATTCAATCACCAAACACTACGGACGAAAAAAAGTCCTTAACAATATCTCATTCACAGGAGAAGCCGGCGACTGCATTGGCATTATTGGTTCAAATGGCTGTGGCAAATCCACCCTGCTTAAGATTCTCTCAGGCGCCCAAAAGCCAACACACGGCAAAATATCATACGCCGGTGACAATCCTTTGATTAACCCAAGGTATTTCACCTCACATATCGGATATGTCCCACAGGAAAATCCCCTGTTCGGTAATCTTACCGTTCTCGATAATCTGAAATTATGGTACTGCGACAGTCCTCATAATCTTAAAGATGATATCGAAAACGGGCTTATATCAGAATATGGTCTTAATCAATACCTTAAGGAAAAAGTATCCCATCTCTCCGGTGGTATGAAGAAACGACTTAGTATAGCATGCGCTCTGGCCAAAGATCCGAAGATACTTATCCTCGACGAACCCGGAGCTTCTTTAGACATTATTGCCAAGAATGACATAATTAATTATATGAAAAAATATATTCAGTCAGGAGGCACAATTTTGATAGCCAGTCATGAGGAAGGTGAATTATCTGTATGCAACAGAAAATTCCTTATGCAGGACGGTGCTCTTATCGAAACAGACTCAAGCCTGACGTTGTCAGCCATTATGGAAAGGATGGTAAAAAACAATGCTTAAGAAGCATATTTTATATCTGTTTTATCAGATTAAATCTTCTTTTTCCATAGTTCCAAGGTTGCTCATCTGCTCATTGGTTCTTGCTTTAGTATTAGTCACTATAGGAATATCAGGCAATAAGCTGCTTAACGAAGATCGTACTGAAATCAGTGCCAAAGTCGCCGTTGTAATGCCTGAGAATGACCCGGTTCTACGACTTGCTTTTGGTATGTACATATCTATGGACAGTATGAACAAATTAGCTTCCTTCACTATTCTCCATGACAGAGAAGAAGCATTGGAACTTATTGCCAACAAAGAGGTTTCTGCGGTGGCAGTGCTTCCAAACGGATTTATCGATGCAATTCTCGACGGAACAAGTACCAGTCCTGAGTTAATTATACCTGCCGATATGGGAGTGGAATCAATGATTTTTTCCACAATCCTTGATGCAGGAGCAAGGTCATTAGCCTATGGTCAGGCGACCACCAGAACCTTATCCGACATAATTGCAAAATACGACATGGGGCTTGCAGTAGCTGCAGAGGCTGCCGCTTATACTTCTTCCCTTACAACACATTATTCTCTGATGCGTACGGAATTTTATAATACAACCCATTTATCTCAGACAGGCGAAACAACTACCGTTAATTATTATTTTTCATCCGTTATAATACTTATGATGCTACTTAGCAGTATTGCAATTAGCGGTATTTTTGCAAATCAC
>JAZQKW010000097.1:0-40314 GCA_045542375.1 Butyrivibrio sp. | reverse complement strand
TCATAGTTGATTCTCCGAAAGTTGTCAGCATCGTTGTTTCCAGCGTTAGCATGGATACACATGCGGATGCAAAACTGAATGCTTTAGCAGCCGAATATACCTGACTATTGTATTTGCGATATTTGGTAAGCATAACAATACCACAACTGCGGTATTTACGAAGTTCATTATAATAAAAAAATATTCAATCTAAGTCTTATATCTTTATGTATTTTTTCCCAATTCATAATAATTACAGTAAAATCTCACGGATAACAGCGTTCCTCCTACCTATAAATGCCGATAGCGTTTGCACGGGCAACAGCCGCCTGAGTATGTGCCTGAACCCTTGCAATTTGTGCTGCAGTATTGGCAGGAGCTGCTTTTGCCCCCTTCTTGATATTCTCGATAACTAATTTATATTTTTCCTTAATACCCTTAGTATGTAGAAAACTGTTCACTCATTTCTAACATCTCCTGTTCAATTTCCTGCTGTGTGTTTAGTTGTGTTATTCATTTTTAATTGCTCCTTTTCATTATTATGTTAGCAATTGTACCTGTTCATTATTTTAGATTTATTTATAAAATGTTTATGTTTTGTTAAAAACACCTCTAAATGACTTGAGAAACAGAGGAACACTGTGATATAATTCTACGGGATTGAACATCACAATAGATTATTCAAAGGAGAATGAATATATATGAAACTTGGTATCGTAGGATTACCTAACGTAGGTAAAAGTACACTTTTTAACTCATTAACCAAAGCGGGCGCAGAATCAGCTAACTACCCATTCTGTACCATCGACCCTAACGTAGGCGTTGTTACAGTTCCGGACGAAAGACTTGATATGCTTGCCAAGCTTTATGATTCAGCTAAAATAGTACCGGCTGTTATTGAATTTGTTGATATCGCAGGTCTTGTTAAGGGTGCGTCTAAGGGTGAAGGACTTGGTAACCAGTTCCTCTCACATATCAGAGAGACTGACGCTATCGTACACGTAGTAAGATGTTTTGAAAATACTAATATCGTTCACGTTGACGGTTCAATTGACCCGCTTAGAGATATTGAGACAATTAATTTTGAGCTTATTTTCTCAGATATAGATATTCTTGAAAGAAGAATTGCGAAGGTTTCTAAAGGAGCCCGCAATGACAAGTCCCTTGCTAAGGAGCTTGAACTCCTTGAGGCACTTAAGGAACACCTTGAAAACGGAAAGTCCGCAAGAAGCTTTTCAGTAGATGATGATGACCAGATGGCACTCTTATCTACATACGACCTTCTCACATTAAAGCCGGTAATCTATGCAGCCAACGTATCTGAGGACGAGCTTGCGGATGACGCAGCATCTAATGAGCATGTTGCACAAGTTCGTGAATTTGCCGCTTCAGAAGGCAGTGAAGTATTTGTGGTATGTGCTCAGATTGAAGAAGAGATTTCAGAGCTTGAAGATGATGAGAAGAAAATGTTCTTAGAAGACCTTGGACTTTCAGAATCAGGCCTTGACAAATTAATCAAGGCAAGCTACAAGCTTCTTGGTCTTATCAGCTTCTTAACTGCCGGTCCTACTGAGACAAGAGCATGGACAATTAAGAATGGTACTAAGGCACCGGGGGCTGCCGGTAAGATTCACAGTGATTTTGAACGTGGATTTATCAAAGCTGAAGTTGTATATTATCAGGACCTTTTAGACTGCGGAACATATGCCGTAGCCAAGGAAAAAGGACTTGTTGGTATTGAAGGTAAAGAATATGTTGTAAAAGATGGAGATGTTATTTTATTCAGATTCAATGTCTGATGAGTTAATAACAATCAGTATACCGCTTTTGAATTCCACAGTTGCTCTGTCTTCTGTGAGTTCATTGCTGATACATCTTGTAATTCCGGGCTTTAAGTCATATCCGTTAAGGTTATACTTAAAGCCTTTTAATTTTAACCCTTTAACCTCCCCGCCAAAAGGTATAAAAGACACATATTTTCTGTCAAACTCTTCTCTATCAATGACAAAAGATTCTGCCGCCAGGAAAAGTGTATTACATTCATCAACTATTCTTGCTTTAATTCCATTTAGTGCCATCATCTGAAGAACATGAATGTTGCCAAGCATATGGTCAATTCTGCCACCGGTTCCACATATAATATCCGTATCGTGTCCCCTTCTAAATGCCAATCTTATGGCAATGGCGGTATCCGTATCATCCTTTATGGGATTAAACTTTTCTATATCAACCCCATCGAAAAATTGACTGAACTCCTTCACATAAGAATCCAAATCTCCTACCACCAAATCAGGCTTGATATTCAGTTCTTCCGCATATGCTGCGCCCTTATCCACAGCAATTACATAGTCGTATCTGTTTTTTTCTAAAAAGGAAACGGCAAAATCCTTCTGGAATCTGCCGCCGGAAATAATTAATGTCTTCACTTATTAATCCTCATATTTTGAAATTATTGATTTAAACTGTCTTACATTCTCTGCAATGTCGTCTTTGAATACAGCCGAACCTGCAACAATTATATCTGCTCCGCATTTAAGAACGTCTTCCACATTAGATAACTTAATTCCACCATCAACCTCAATTGCAAAATCAAGTCCCATTTCTGCTCTCATATCTCTGAGTTCCTTGATTCTGTCAAAGGATGCCTCTATAAAAGACTGTCCTCCAAAGCCCGGATGAACACTCATAACCACAACTTCTTCACAATACTGAAGATATGGACGTAAGGTTTCCATAGGTGTCTCAGGATTGATTGCAAGAGCAGGCTTAGCACCAAGCTCTTTAATCTTCTTAAGAGTGTCAACGATACATTTACATGCTTCTACATGGAAAGAGATTATGTCTGCACCACTCTTGCGAATATCTTCTATATATCGCTCAGGGTCAATTACCATCATATGCACATCAAAAATCATCTTGCTTGATGGTCTTATTGACTCAATTACAGGCATACCAAATGAAATACTTGGAACAAAGAGTCCATCCATTACATCTACATGAAGGATTCTGTTTCCTGCATTCTCTATGATCTGTAACTGTTCTCCTAATTTAGTAAAATCTGCTGATAACATTGATGGTGATAAATATTTATTCATTAGTATTTCCTCTTATTCTTTAATTCATTGTACATTTCAAGATATATATCATATCTGAGCTTTGATATTGTTCCTTCTGATACTGCATTTTTTACCGAGCATCCCGGCTCATTCACATGAACACAACCGTTAAATCTGCATTGTCCTTCATGTTCTGAAAACTCATTAAAATAAAATCTCAGTTCTTTGTCTTCCATAACAGAATAATCCAGTGAAGTAAATCCCGGAGTATCCATAACATAGGTACTTCCTTCAATATGGAATATTTCTGTATGTCTGGTTGTGTGTTTACCTCGATTGATTTTCTCACTGATTTCTCCGGTCTTAACATCTGCATCCGGATATACGGCATTAAGCATTGATGATTTACCAACTCCTGAAGGGCCTGCAAGGGCTGTTGTCTTGCCTTCAAGTACTTCCCGCAGTTCAGATAATCCCTGTCCCGTTACTGTACTTGTCATCAATATTCTGCATCCTGCTCCTTCAAAATTCTTAACTATCTCCTGCAATCTGTCATCTTCAATCTGGTCTGTTTTATTAAAGCATATTACTGTTGGAATCTCATTATATTCCATCATGCACAAAAACCTTGATAAGAGATTAAAATTAGGTGCCGGAGATAATGACGCAAAAACAACCAGCGACTGATCTATATTAGCAACCGCTGGTCTGATGAGTTCATTATTTCGTGGTAAAATATCTGTTATGTTGCCTTTGAAATTAACATCATCTATAATATCAATCTCAACATTATCACCAACAAGTGGTCTGATATTCTTATTTCTGAATATTCCTTTTGCCTTACACTCGTACACGCCACAGCCTGTGACGTGTACGTAGTAAAATCCTGCAATACCCTTAATTATCTTACCTTGCATAATTCCTCTTACTGAATTTCAACATTATGAGTAATTGTTATTGTTCCTGTTGTTTCTGCAGCAGTCATAAGATTGTCATCTTCTGACACTACTGCACCCTCTGCAGGTGTTGTCTCTACAGGTGTTGTTTCTGTAGGTGTTTCTGTCTCTGTAGGTGCTTCTGTCTCTGTAGGTGCCTCTGTCTCTGCAGGCTCTGTTTCTGCTGGTGTTGTCTCTTCCGGTACATTCATATAATATGTAACCGTAAGAGTCAGCTTTGCCGGACCCTTCTTGGCTGTAGAAATTTCTGAGTCTATATTATATGGTGCCTTCTCGAGCATTTCGTAGTAATTAGCATACTCTGCTGCAGCTATCTGTAATGAAGCAGGACGTCCATCCACATCTTCGTATTCAAGTACATACTTAAATACAACCTTCTTACTACGATCAATATCAACACTGTCTAACTTTGAGCTAACTTCTGATACTGTAAACTTATCAACTACCTTCGGTATTGATTCAGGCTCTTCACCAAGACTTACTGTGAAGTTAATCTTATCTCCTGCCTTGGCATCATCTCCAGACTTAACATTATCAATTGAGATTACAGTTCCTGCAGGTACTGTATCGCTGTATACCTTAGTTACTTCTCCAATTGCAAGCTTAGCATCTTCAATAAGCTTATTAGCTTCTGTTTCTGTCTTACCAACGATTTCAGGAACCTTAATTTCTTCCTTACCATTGCTTACTACAAGATGAATTACTGTATCAAGAGGAGCTTCCTCTCCTACCTTAGGACCGCTCTGTGAAATAACCTTATCCTTTTCAATTTCATCACTGTATTCATAAGTTACATCGCCAATCTTGAATCCAAGAGATTCAATCTCTCTTCTTGCCTCTGACTCTGTCTTACCTTCAAGGTCAGGTACCACTTCATTCTGCTGTCCCTTAAGCTGATAAATAGTAAGCACAATAGTGTCACCACTCTTAACCTCTGTTCCCTGAACAGGGTTGCTTTCAGCTACTACACCAACTAGTGAATCATCTTCTGTTTCTGTATACTTAAGTTCGTATTTTAAACTTTCCTTATCAAGATACTTAAGTGCTTCATCCTGTTTCTTGCCTACGATATTCTCAAGCTTGAAAATATTAGGTCCTTTACTTATTGTAACAATAATCTGTGTATGCTCTGGTGCAATTTCTCCTGCATCCATACTCTGCTTGAAAATAATACCTGCTTCATATTCATTAGAGAACTCTTCAACCTTCTTAATTCCAAGACCAACATCATTAAGCATCTTCTCTGCTTCAGCATATGTCTTGCCAATTAATGCAGGTACTCTTATTTTGTCATCATCAACCTGTTCAGTTGTAACACCCGGTTTCTTCTGTTCTTCCGGCTTCTTAAGCATCTTAGAAACCTTAGTAATAACAACAATCGTAATAATTACGATAACAACTGCTACAATAATACCAAGAATTGTGATTATCTTATCTAATTTCTTAGCGGCACGATTATCATCATTTTCTTCTATATCTTCATCAACAATGTCGTCCTCTATGATTTCATCATATGAATCATCAGGAATATCTTCGTCCAAATCCTCTGAATATTCATCAAGCTGCTGATTAGGATTAATAACATTCAATCCTTGAGACATCTTCTGAGTAATCTCGTTCATCTCTTCCGGTGCAATCATCTTGGTTGGTGCATCCGATGTAAGTGCCGCACCAATTACTACAAAATCCTCGTCCGGAGTAACGAGTGAGCGCTTAAGGTCTGCTATAAGGTCAGACATATTCTGGTATCTGCGCTCTGTCTTCTTCTGGGTACATTTCAAAACAATCTTCTCAACGCTGACAGGTATCTCAGGAAGATATGTCTTAGGTGAAATCATATCATTCTGAATATGCTGTAATGCGATAGATACTGTAGTATCGCCTTCAAACGGAACTTTTCCCGTAAGCATTTCAAAAAGTGCAATACCAAATGAGTATATATCACTCTTCTCATCACTGTATCCACCTCTTGCCTGTTCAGGTGAAATATAATGCACTGAACCCATTACAACTGAGTTAATTGTATTAGATGTAGCTGCTCTTGCTATACCAAAATCAGTAACCTTTACTTTACCTTCTTTAGAGATAATAATGTTCTGTGGCTTAATATCTCTATGAACAATATTATGCTTGTGAGCTGCTTCAATACCCTGCGCAACCTGTATTGCGATACTTACAGCCTCTCTTATTCCAAGCTTACCTTTCTTATCAATGTACTTCTTAAGGGTAATTCCCTCAACAAGCTCCATAACAATATAGTATACTCCGTTCTCTTCTCCAACGTCATATACATTAACAATGTTAGAGTGCATGAGACCGGCTGCTGACTGTGCTTCAGCACGGAACTTGGATACAAAGGTCTTATCCTCACTGTATTCTGACTTTAATACTTTAATTGCAACATATCTGTTTAATTTGTGACATTTTGCTCTGTATACGTCAGACATTCCTCCTGAACCTATTTTCTCAAGTATCTCATATCTGTCTGCTATAAACATTCCTTCTCTTAACATACTGCCTCCTAAATTACGGTTCTATAATAATTATTGAAATATTGTCTTTTCCACCATTGTCATTAGCCATCTGAACAAGTCTCTCTGCCTTGACTCTTATGTCATCACCGGAAGATATCACGTTCTCAATTTCCGCATCCGTAACCATATTGGTTAAACCATCGGTACACATGATAATACGTCCGGTATCGCTAAGCTCTACCTCAAAGAAATCCGGCATCACGCTCTCAGCGCCTCCCACAGCTCTCGTAATTACATTCTTACGCTCGTGGTTCCTTGCCTCGCTTCTCTTAATAGTACCTAACTGTATCATCTCTTCTACCAGTGAATGGTCTCTTGTCACCTGCTGAAGCTCTCTGTCCATAATATACAGTCTGCTATCACCTATATTGGCAATATAAGCAGATTTATCATAAATAGTAACTACAACAAAAGTCGTTCCCATTCCTGTGTAATCAGGTGACGATGCTGCTAATTCCAAAACCTTCGTGTTAGTATATTTAATTGCTTCGGAAATAATAGTAACAGGCTTAGTACTCTCTGACGCTTTAACGTAGTCAATAAATGTGTTGACAGCAAACCTAGAGGCAAGATCACCAGCCTTGTGTCCACCCATGCCGTCAGCAACTATGTAAAGGTTAGGAAGATTTCCTACAGGCTTACCTGTTATGTATACATAGTCCTGATTAGTATTCCGTTGTCTGCCCACATCTGTTAATGCGTATGCATTCATGAATTCTACTCCTTTGATTGTTCGTCACTATATCTTTTCCTTAGTTGTCCACAGGCACCATCAATATCTCTGCCCATTTCTCTTCTTATAGTAACATTTATTTTGTATTTTTCAAGTTTATTTTTGAATTTGTTAATATCAACCAATTCAGTTTGCCTGTAATCCCTTTCTTTTATGGGGTTAACAGGTATAAGATTTATATGGCAATTCAGGTCCTTAACTAGGTTAATTAACTGCTCTGCACACTCTAATGAGTCATTTTCGCCTTTCACAAGGCTGTATTCAAAAGTAACTCTTCTGCCTGTCTTTTCTATATAATATCTGCAGGCGTCCATAATTTCCCTGATTGAGTATTTGTTAGCGATAGGCATAAGCTGCTTTCTCATATCGTCGTTAGGTGCATGCAGGGATATTGCCAGTGTAATCTGCAGCTTCATATCCGCAAGTTCATATATCTTAGGAACAAGCCCGCAGGTTGAAACTGTAAGATTTCGTGCACTTATGTTAAGTCCATTCTCATCCGTTAGCAGTTTCTCAAATCTCACAAAATTATCGAAATTATCAAAAGGCTCTCCCGACCCCATTACAACTACATTGGTTACTCTCTCTCCGGTACTTTTCTGAATTCTGTATATCTGGTCCAACATTTCCGATGGCTCAAGGCTTCTTGAAAGCCCGTCAAGGGTTGATGCACAGAATCTGCAGCCCATTCTGCAGCCTGCCTGAGATGATATGCAGACAGAATTTCCATGCTTATAATGCATCAAAACACTTTCTATATAATTCCCATCATACAGTTCAAACAGATACTTAGCTGTACCGTCTTCCTTTGATACCTGCACCTTCACCGGCTTCAATGATGCAAAAAAAGTATTCTCACTCAAATATTCCTTTAATTGCTTAGGGATATTAGTCATTTCTTCATAGCTTTCCACAAGCTTAACATGCATCCAGTCATATAGCTGCTTTCCTCTGAATTTAGGAAATCCTGCAGCCACAATATATTCAGTTAACTCATTAAGGGTCATTGACTTAATATCTGTCTTTTCCAATTCTATGTCCTCTCAAATGCAGCTATGAAAAAGCCGTCAAAATTATTGTCTGAATCCGGATGTATTTCGATACATCCTTTATCAATTATTCTGTTCTTCAGAAGCTCAGGTATCTTATCTGATATATCCTTTTGTACAAAATCAAAATTCTCTGCAAACCATCTTGCATTATTGATATTTTCCTCAGGATTAAGGGTACATGTACTGTATATGAGGGTTCCACCTTTTTTCACATATTCTGCACACACAGACAGGATATCTCTCTGTAATCCCGCAAGTTCCTCGCAGCCTTCTTCTGAAGCATTATATTTTATATCCGGTTTTTTGTTAAAAATACCAAGTCCGGAGCAAGGCAAATCAGCAATTACCACATCTGCCTTCTCAATTGAATCAGAATCCTTATTCAAAGCATCTCTGACACTGGTCTTAATATTATGTAATCCCAACCGGCTGATATTCTCATTAATAAGCCCTACCTTATATTCTGAAACATCTCTTGAATCAACCATACCCGTATTATCAAGCATTTCAGCAATATGAAGGCTTTTGCCACCCGGAGCTGCACATACATCTATTACATATGCGTCTTTATTAGGCTCCGCGACATGACATACTAACATTGAGCTCATATCCTGAACCGAGAACATTCCCTCTCTGAATTCAGGTATCTTATCAAGATAGTCATATCCGGATATCTCAAGTGCTTCCGGAAAATACGAATTCCTAATAACTTCTATTCCCTGCCGGATAAGTCTTTCGGTAAGTTCTGCAGGGCTAACCTTAGTTGTATTGCATCTTACTGTAAGCGGTCTTGCCGCAAACTGTGCCTCTAGAATTCTAATGGTCTCCTCCACAGAGTATGCTTCAATCCATTTTTTTACAATCCATTCAGGTGTTGAATATTTTACTGAAAGATTCTTAACAACATCCTCTCCCTCAGGATAGGATATGTTATTTTTCTCTCTGGAAATTGTTCTCAAAACTCCGTTTACAAAACCCTTTAAAGATACAAAGCCTCTCTTCATTGCAAGCTTCACAGCCTCGTTGCATACGGCAAAATCCTTAACTCCCTCCATATATACAAGCTGATATGTGCTCATTCTCAAAAGGGTTCTGATTAATGGTTTCATTTTATTAACTTTGGTCTTGGAAAAAGAATCAATAATATAATCAAGGGTAATAGTTCTCTCAACCGTTCCTAATACGGTTCGGCTGATAAAAGAGCGTTCCATTCCCTGAAGATACTGGTACTTGGAAAGTGCTTCGTTTAATACCAGATGTGTATATTGGCCTTTTTCATATATTTCAAGCAGTATATCCAACGCAACTGCTCTCACATTTACCTGCATATTCATAAACTGATTCCTTCGTTAACCTCTGTTCCTCTTAAGAAGCTTTCTGTATCCATTCTTTTCTTGCCCTCTAACTGTAACTCAAGAACCTTGATACCGCCATCTGCACAGGCAATGGAAAAGCTTTTCTTATTAACATCATATATCGTTCCCGGAGCATATGAATCATCACAAGGAGCGACCTCTGCCTTCCAGATTTTAAGAGTTTTGCCGTTAAAATAAGTATAAGCTGACGGCCATGGATTAAGCCCTCTGATTAAACGCTCTACCTGAACTGCAGACTTGTTAAAATCTATTTTACCAAGTGCTTTATCAAGCTTTCCTGCATGGCTTGCTTCGCCCTGCTGAGGTGTTGCTTTCACTGTTCCATTCTCAATTTCAACAAGAGTATCTGTAAGAGCCTTTGCCCCTATTACCGCCAGTCTGTCAAAAAGACTTCCTCCTGTCTCATCTGCAGCAAGTGGTGTTGTAACAATTTTTAAAATATCTCCTGTATCCACACCTTCATCCATCTGCTGAACGGTTACGCCGGATTCCTTTTCTCCATCTATAACTGCCCACTGTATAGGCGCTGCGCCCCTGTATTTTGGAAGAATTGATGCGTGTACATTAATACATCCGTATTTAGGTAAATCAAGGATGGTCTTTGATAAAATCTGTCCAAATGCAACAACAACCATTATATCCGGATTAATTTCCCTAAGAATATCAATAAATTCAGGGTCTCTTACCTTCTCCGGCTGATATACGGTAATTCCATATTCAAGTGCTTTTTCCTTCACCGGTGTCATGGCAATTTCTTTGCCCCTGCCTTTTCTTTTGTCGGGCTGGGTTACAACTGCTGCCACATCATGTCCTGCTTCAACTATTGCCTGTAATGTTCCCACTGCAAAATCAGGGGTTCCCATAAAAACAATTTTCATGTCGGTCTCCTCTTATTCCTCGTCGTCATCAGCAACTGCTTCCATAAGTCTGCCTTCCACAAGGTCAATATACAGACCTCCATCCAGATGGTCAAGCTCATGACAGATAGCTCTTGCCATTAATTCTTCACCTTCTACAATATATTCATTCATGTCAAGGTCATAGGCCTTTGCTTTAACGTAATTAGGTCTTGTAACTATTCCTGCTTTGCCCGGAACGCTTAAGCATCCCTCCTGGCCTGTCTGGCTTCCTGATGTTTCGATAATCTCCGGATTAATCATAATAACCGGTCCTTCTCCAACATCTATAACCACTATTCTTTTAAGAATTCCTACCTGTGGTGCTGCAAGTCCTACACCGTCTGATTCATACATAGTATCAATCATATCCTCAACAAGTTCTCGGATTTTGTCTGTCACTTCCGTAACAGGCTTACACTTCTTTCTTAAAATTGGGTCATCATTAATTCTGATATTTCTTAAAGCCATTTTTTCTTCTCCTATCTGAAATCATATTGTATTTGACATTTTTTAAAAATATCTTCGTTATCCTTCGTATACTTTTCTGACAGGTCTTTTATATCCGTCAGTATTTTGTAATCGCTATGCTTATAATATATTGTTCTGTAATATACATCATTTATTTTATAGATGGCTGCCTTTGCAGGACCTATTACATACAAGCCCTGAACCGCGTTTTCTTCCGTTATTTTCTTAATGAGTTCTGCAGCATTAGCACCACATTCTTCATCCTCGGATGCGATTCTTATATTTAACATATGCATCACCGGTGGGTAATTCATAAGGTCTCTGTATGCAATCTCCGCTTCATAAAAGGCATCATAATCCTGATTTGCAGAACATCTTATGCTGTAGTGCTCAGGGTCATAGGTCTGTATGATTACGTCCCCTCTTTTATCCCTGCGTCCGGCTCTTCCTGCTGCCTGAGTAAGGAGCTCAAAAGTTCTTTCTGCCGCCATATAATCTGACATATGAAGGGTTGTGTCTGCTAACAATATTCCTACAAGTGTTACATTAGGAAAATCATGTCCCTTCACTATCATCTGTGTTCCTATAAGAATATCTGCTTCACCTGCGTGGAATTTTTCAAGGATGCGTGCGTGTCCGTCTTTTCCCTTGGTTGTATCAAGGTCCATCCTGAGAACTCTTGCATTAGGGAAGAACTTCTTAGTCTCTTCCTCAACCTTTTCGGTTCCTGCCTTAAATCGTCCGATATGCTTTCCGCCACACTTAGGACATTCTTTTATCTGTGGCGTTTCATATCCGCAATAATGGCATACAAGCCTGTTTCCTTTATGCTCCGTAAGTGATACCGCACAATGAGGACATTCCACAATATGTCCGCAATCTCTGCAATTAATAAATCCCTGATATCCTCTTCTGTTTAAAAAGAGAATTACCTGTTCTCCGGCATTGAGTTTTTCATTAATAAGTTCTTCAAGACGATAACTGAAAATTGACCTATTGCCTCTCTTCATTTCTTCTCTTAAATCTACAATTTCAACCTCCGGCAGACTTCCTTTTCCCGCACGTTCATCAATGCGGTATAGCTTATATTCACCTATACGGGTTTTGTAATATGAATCCAACGACGGCGTTGCAGAGCCCATTATAACCTTGGCATTATTCATCCTTGCAATTTCAATTGCAGTTTCTCTTGCATGGTATTTAGGAGTAATCTCGCTCTTATATGCAGCTTCGTGTTCTTCATCTATTATAATCAGTCCCAAATTCCCAAATGGCGTAAATAACGCGGAACGTGGTCCTATAATTATCTTGATTGTTCCCTCTCTTGCCCTGATAAAAGTATCGTATTTCTCGCCTTTTGAAAGTCGCGAGTTAATAACGGCAACTTTGTCACCAAATCTGTTATAGAAACGCATTACTGTCTGATATGTAAGTGCTATTTCAGGAATAAGACATATAACCTCACGTCCCTCCGATATGGTGTGCTCTATCAGTTCCATATATATTTCAGTCTTCCCGCTTCCTGTAACCCCTTTTATAAGTACGGGAATATTATTTCCATTATCCATGTCAAAAATAATATCCTGAACAATATTATTCTGTGTTTCATTAAGTTCCGGTCTTGACACGTTCATCGACTGTGCCTTAACTGCGTTTCGGAACACGGTTACTTCTTCTATATCTATGTAACCCTTTTCTTCCAGACTTCTGATTGTTGACATTGACACATTAAGCTTCTGATTAAGAAGGGAATATTCCGTTATAGGATTTTCTGATAATGCATACAATAGCCTTGCCTGTGCAGTTCTTCGCTTTGCTTCTGCTTCCTTAGCAATCGCCAGTGCTTCATCAGTGCTTATAAGAAGTCTGATAGTCTTTTTCTCAGTTGCTCTTACTTTTTCCTTCACCGGAAGTAACATTTTAAGCGCCTGATTAATTGTAGAGCCATAGTTGGTCTTCATCCAATAGGCAAGCTTAATAAGGTTGCTGTCTATTTTAACACTGTCCTTACATACTTCCATTATTTCCTTCATTCTGTCTATTTCAATTTCCGGCTCACATGTAATCTCAACAACGTATCCTGTTCTGACAGTTTTTCCAAAAGGAATCTTAACACGGCTTCCAACCTCTATATCAGATTCCATTGTTTCCGGAATGATATATTGAAATTTCTTATCCAATTGTTCAATTGATATATCAATAATTACTCCGGCAAATCTCATATCTATCCCTCTTGACGTATATCTTCAATTGCTTTATTAATAAGTTCTCTGTCTGTCTGATGATATCTGACTCCTTTTATCTCCTGATAATCCTCATGTCCCTTGCCTGCAATAACAATTATGTCACCCTTCTTAGCATTGGCGATGGCGTATCTGATTGCTTCACCTCTGTCCTCAATCTTAACATAACTGCCGTCAGTCTTCTTAACACCTGTCTCAATATCATTCATTATATCCTCAGGCTCTTCATATCTTGGATTATCACTTGTGATTATTGTCAGGTCTGATAATTTTCCTGATATCTCTCCCATCTCATATCTTCTATCCTTAGAGCGGTTACCACCGCATCCAAATACAGTCACAAGTCTGACCGGATTATATTCCTTCATTGTTACAAGAAGGCTCTTAAGGCTCATCGCATTATGTGCATAATCAATCATTACACTGTAATCCTCAGATACCTTCACAGGCTCCACTCTTCCGTCTACGGTAACTGTTCTAAGTGCTTCCTTTAAAAGTGTTTCATCAACATCAAAATGGCGGCTTATGGCGATTGCGCAGAGAGAATTATATATCGAAAATTCTCCCGGTACCGATAACTCCACATGCATACGGTGTCTTCCGTTAACATCATACTCCGTAGATATCTTACCATTCTTATGTGAATATATTATGTTGTACGCGTTAGTATCTGCTTTTTTCCTAATTCCATAGGTCTCAATAGGACAATTACGCCCTTTGGTAACCTCTGGAAAATGCTCATCATCAGCATTAACAATTCCAATATTACACTGACTAAAAATCCTGCTTTTACATCTTAAATAATCTTCAAAATCCGGATGCTCGTTAGGGCCGATATGGTCCGGTTCAAGATTGGTGAATACTCCTATATCAAAATTTATTCCCGCTGTTCTATGATATTTAAGTGCCTGAGATGAAACCTCCATTACAACACATTCACATCCTGCCTTAACCATTCTGTCAAAATATTCATGAATGGTATATGACTCCGGTGTTGTATTCTTGGATGGTATTCTCTCATCTCCGATAATTGTCTCTATTGTTCCTATAAGACCTGTTTTGATATTGCATTTATCAAGTATTTTCTTAACCATATATGTAGTTGTGGTCTTACCCTTAGTGCCTGTAATCCCTATTGTTCGTATGTGCTTTGCAGGATATCCAAAATATGCCGCTGACATATACGCAAGAGCCAGTCTGGTATCATCAGTCTTAACTACGGTTACCAACCCGGCGTGATTGGCTATATCCACATCCTGCTGTACAATAACAGCTGCAGCACCTTTATTAATCACATCATCAAAATAAGCATGACCATCTGATACTGCTCCTTTTATGCACACAAAAACATCACCTGTACTGACTTTTCTTGAATCATATACAAGTCTGTTAATTTCTGTATTAATATCACCACTGATTATCTTATAGTCAAGTTTCTCAAGTAAATCGGATAATAACACGAAAATCCTCCTATCTCTGTAACTCTACAGAATGAACACAGTTACTCATAAGCATTGCTATTGTCATAGGTCCCACGCCACCCGGAACTGGGGTAATTGCTGAAGCAACAGGGAATACATCCTCATAATCAACATCACCGCAAAGAATACTCTTTCCGCTTTCGGTTGTTCCTATTCTATGGATACCAACATCAATTACTGTTGCTCCTTCTTTTACATATTCCTTGGTAATGAATTTTGGCTTACCAATTGCTACAACAAGTATGTCTGCTCTCTTAGTTACTTCCTTCAGATTCGCAGTTCTTGAATGTGTAATTGTAACAGTTCCGTTCTCTCTTAACAAAAGAAGTGCCATAGGCTTGCCTACGATATTACTTCTTCCCACAACAACGCATTCTTTACCCTCAATATCCACATCACTTCTCTTAAGAAGTTCAATGATACCTGCCGGTGTACAAGATACAAAGCCTGGCTGACCAATGCTTAATGCCCCTACACTCTGAGGATGGAATCCATCCACATCCTTCTTAGGGTCAATTGCTTTAATAATCTTATCCTCGTCAATATGTTTTGGAAGAGGAAGCTGCACAAGAATTCCGTTAACCTTGCTGTCAGCGTTTAATTTACCAATAAGTTCAAGTAATTCGTCTTCTGTTGTCTCTTCAGGTAGCTCATACGAAAGTGAATTAATTCCGATATATTCGCATCCTTTTTTCTTATTGCCTACATACACACTTGATGCAGGATCATTTCCTACCTGAATTACTGCAAGGCATATTTCAATGCCCTGTTCTTTATATTCTGCAGCTTTTGCTTTTACTTCATCTTTTATCTGCTTTGATATTGCAAGTCCGTCAATTATTTTGGTCATTTTATTCTTCCTCCTTAAGGTAATCTGCACATTCGTTAAGTTTCATCCCTCTTGAACCTTTAAAAAGTACTGTATCCCCTTCCTTCAGGTTCTTTTTCAGATACTCATTAATCTCTTCTCTGCTGTTACACATTGTCACATTACAGTTGCCGTAACCTTTTCCAATGTAGGCTGCCAGGTCTCCTAATAATACAAGTTTATTAATATTAAGGGTCTTCGCATATTTTCCTACCTCTTCATGATATGCCGGAGCGTTATCTCCCAGTTCAAGCATATCTGCCAATACTGCCACTCTTGCTCCTGTGGTCTCTGTTGCATTGAGTACATCAAGTCCCGCCTTCATTGAATCAGGACTTGCATTATATGAGTCATCTATTACGGTAATTCCTCTGTGAACACTTACCTGCTGCCTCATGCTTACTCCCTGATAACCTTCAAGAGCTTTTATTGCATCAATGACAGGTACACCATGTCTTATTGCCACTGCAATTGCCACAAGGGCGTTTCTCACATTGTGCTCACCAAGCACGTTAATTCTTGCCTTATATGTGCCTTTATTCTTAATGTTCACTATAAATTCAGTGCCACTGTTCTTTATCTTAATATCTGTTGCAAAATAATCATTATCATCGTTAATTCCGTAAGTTATAACCTGTGTATTAAGTTCTTCCTTACGTCTCTTGAGAATTGGGTCATCACCATTAATAAACACAATTCCATCCTGAGCGGTTATGGCATCCCGGATAAAAAATTTCTCGTCACATATGCCATCCTGTGTCTTTAACTGCTCAATATGGGACACTCCTATATTAGTAATTACGGCATCATCCAGACTCACAAGCTCAGCAAGTCTTGACATCTCGCCTCTCATACTCATTCCCATTTCAATAACAGCTATCTGATCCTCCTGCTCCATTTTAAGAAGTGTGAGAGGAACTCCTATCTGACTGTTACTGTTTCCTGCAGTCTTAAATACTCTGTATCCGGCTGAAAGTGCACAGGCAATCATTTCCTTAGTCGTTGTCTTGCCAACACTGCCGGTAACTCCTATCTTAGGAATGATAATCTGCTTCCCATATTCTTTTCCCATATCCTGAAGCGCCATTGTAGTATTATTAACCCTGATATATGGAACATCCCCTTCCATATCATCATGCTCACTTGTAAGAACTGCTACTGCACCTCCTGCAATTGCACTGTCTATAAATCTGTGTGCATCAACCTTTTCTCCTATAATCGGGACAAAAAGTGTCTTTTCTCCTATGGTATTGGAATCCGTACTAACAGTTTCCACTAACTGGTCCAAATTGCCACAAAGCAATGTTCCGCCGGTTGCTTTAACGATGTCTCTTACATAATAATTTTGCATTATAATCCGATTCTCCTAAAATAATCCTGTTATTTTGTTATTCTTCTCGTCATAATCAATTCCATTAGCTGCAGGTACCTTAGGAAGTCCCGGCATTGTCATTATTGAACCTGTAAGGACTACTACAAAACCTGCGCCTGCACTGACATACACATCTCTTATTGTAACGGTAAAGCCTTCTGGTCTTCCAAGCATTGTCTGGTCATCAGATAATGAATACTGAGTCTTAGCCATACATACCGGAAGATTGCCAAATCCCATTCCCTCAAGCTTATCAAGGGTCTTAGATGCTGCCGGTGTAAAATTAACTCCGTCTGCACCATATATTTTAACTGCAACTGCGTTAATCTTTTCTTTAAGGCTTATATCATCTGTATATGTAAGGGTAAATTCCTGTCTCTCTTTATCTATTGCTTTAAGTACTTTTTCCGCGAGGAGAAGTCCGCCTTCTCCGCCCTTAGCCCATACATCGGCAAGTGCAAATTCGCATCCCATTGCTTCAACATGCTCTTTGATAAAGTTGTGTTCTGCATCTGTATCTGTTGCAAATGCATTAAGGGTAACAACTACATTGATGCCAAACTTCTGCATATTTTCAATATGTTTGTCAAGGTTAACTATACCTTTTTTAAGAGCCTCAAGGTTCTCTTCCTGAAGGTTCTCTTTCTTAACTCCGCCGTTATATTTTAACGCTTTTACTGTAGCAACAATTACAACAGCATCTGGTACAAGCCCTGTCTGTCTGCACTTTATATCTAAGAATTTTTCTGCTCCAAGGTCAGCACCAAAACCTGCTTCCGTTACAACGTAATCCGCTAACTTAAGTGCCATCTTCGTTGCTCTTACTGAGTTACATCCATGGGCGATATTGGCAAATGGTCCGCCATGAACAATTGCAGGATTTCCTTCAAGAGTCTGAATAATATTAGGCTTAATTGCATCCTTAAGAAGTGCTGCCATAGCACCGGTTGCTTTAAGGTCTCCTGCTGTAACAGGCTCTCCTGCATAATTATATGCAACAATTATTCTTGATAATCTGTTTTTTAAATCTGCCATATCTGTTGCAAGACAGAGAATAGCCATAATCTCAGATGCTACTGTGATAACAAAATGGTCTTCTCTTACCACTCCATCCGCCTTGGCACCAAGACCAACTACAATATTTCTTAATGACCTATCGTTCATATCAAGACATCTCTTCCATACTTCCTGGCTTGTATCAATCTGAAGCTCATTGCCCTGCTGTATATGGTTATCAAGAAGTGCCGCCAAAAGATTGTTAGCGCTTGTTATGGCATGGAAATCACCGGTAAAATGAAGATTAAGGTCTTCCATTGGTACAACCTGTGAATATCCGCCTCCTGCAGCTCCACCTTTTACACCAAAGCAAGGTCCTAAGGATGGCTCTCTGAGTGCTGCCATTGTCTTCTTGCCTAATTTGTTAAGAGCTTCTGTAAGTCCGATACTTACAGTAGTCTTGCCTTCTCCTGCAGGTGTAGGATTAATTGCTGTTACAAGTATTAATTTACCATCTTCGTTGGACGAAACCCTCTGTTCAAGCTCGTCTGATAATTTTGCCTTGTACTTTCCATAGAATTCTAACTCTTCTTCATTTATACCAACCTTAGCTGCCACGTCTTTGATATGTAGCATCTTCGCTTCCTGAGCAATCTCAATATCCGATTTAAACATCTTAAATCCTCCTGTATTACTGATTGTTACTTAAATATTCTTCAAATTCTTCTATTGTCATAAGCACCTTACGAGGCTTAGTGCCTTCTTCCGGTCCTACAAGTCCTGCTTCTCCTAACTGGTCCATAATTCTTGCCGCTCTGTTAAAACCTATTTTGAAAACTCTCTGAAGCATTCCAATCGATGCTCTTTCTTTTTCAATAATAAATCTTCCTGCATCTGCAAAATACTGGTCCCTTTCTCCTGAAAATGCCTGACTTTCTTCAAATCCCGGATTGCTTATCTGTGTTACCACTTCTTCGCTGTATGCGCTTTCACCATTGTTGTTCTTAAGAAAATCAACAACTGCTGCAACTTCCTCATCTGATACAAAAGCACCCTGAACTCTTGATGGTTTCTGATATCCCTGTGGGTAGAAAAGCATATCTCCTTTTCCAAGAAGTTTCTCCGCTCCGACCATATCAAGAATGGTTCTTGAATCCACTCCGGAGGTAACAGAAAATGCAATTCTCGATGGTACATTGGCTTTAATAAGTCCTGTAATTACATTAACACTTGGTCTCTGTGTTGCAATTACAAGATGTATACCAGCAGCTCTTGCAAGCTGTGCCAGACGTACAATCGCGTCCTCAACCTCACCGGAAGCCACCATCATAAGATCCGCAAGCTCATCTACTATTATAACGATCTGTGGCAGCTTGTCCGGCTTGTCAGGGTCATCTATATCTTCAACTGATGAAACCTTTTCGTTAAATCCCTTCATGTCTCTGACACTATATTTTGCAAAAAGGTCATATCTCTTCATCATCTCCTGAACTGCCCAGTTAAGTGCTCCCGCTGCTTTCTTAGGGTCCGTTACTACCGGAATAAGAAGATGCGGTATTCCATTATACACATTTAACTCAACAACCTTAGGGTCTATCATAATGAGTCGCACTTCCTCAGGACTTGCGTGATACAAAATACTCATTATGATTGTATTAATACATACTGATTTACCTGAGCCTGTGGCTCCTGCTATAAGAAGGTGAGGCATCTTGGCAATATCTGCAATAATCGTCTGTCCTGCAATATCCTTACCTGCAGCAAAAGATATTTTGGATGTATTCTCTTTAAATGCTCTGCTTGCAATAAGGTCTCCAAGCAGAACTCCGCTATTCTCTTTGTTAGGAACTTCAATTCCTACAGCAGCCTTGCCCGGAATCGGTGCTTCAATTCTGATATCTGCTGCTGCAAGGTTAAGCTTAATATCATCTGTAAGTGATACAATCTTGCTCACCTTAACTCCCTGCTCAGGCTGAAGCTCGTATCTTGTAACTGCCGGCCCTCTGCTGACATCTGTAACCGTAACCTTAACACCGAAGGTTGCAAGAGTCTGCTGAAGCTTTCTTGCGGTGTTGTTAAGTTCTGTCATATCATTGCCATTCTGACTATGTCCTCCTCCTCTTTTGAGAAGATGAAGAGGTGGCAGCTTGTATTTCTTATTAGGACGCTCCTTAGCAAGTTCCTTCTTAACTAAATCTAAGTCAATAAGGCTTTCTTCTTCCTCTGTATTCTTAGACGCTTTATGTACATCTCTGATAGTCTCTTTAACTGAATCTCTTGATACATCCACGTGCACAGGTACAGCTTCCTTAACAGGTGCTTCGTTAACCTTTTCTTCCCTGGTAACTGCCGGTTCAACATATTCCTCAACAATTTCGTCCTCATAAACAGGCTCAAAAGGAATACTCTGTTCATCCTGAAAATGTCTCATTGCATACTCTGTAGCATCTGTTACCTTTTCATATTCTGTCTCATCAAAAGGAACTATATTCTTTTCTTCGGCTTTTTCAAAATTATATACCTTGTCATTCTTATCCGGTGTATTATTCTGCGTAACTTCCTCGTCTGCCGGAGGGATTGTCACACATCTGAAGTTCTTACCCTGTCTTGTAGACTTCTTACGCTCTACTGCTTCTCTTTCCTGACGCTTTACTGCAACCTCAGCACGATATTCCTTAACATCATTCTTGGCAGTATCATATACTTTCTTACTGCCCTTCTTAACTCCGTTAATAAATGAATGCTCTGTAATTACCACTCCGGATATAATTATTAACACAATTGTAAAAATATATGCCCCTACAACTCCAAACCATGTGCAGAAAAGTTTACAGAAGATACCGCCAAAAAATCCTCCGCCATTCTTGTGATTGCTTGACTGAACATAATAATCCGTAATCTTCCATTCCGACGCATGATTGCCTGAAATAAGCTGTATTATTGTACATATAAAAATCAATGCAAATACTGCCGCAATAATCTTAACCCTTGCAACAGAATTATTTTTATTGGATATTCCAAACATTACCATGATAAACAGTATTATCGGGAATATGTATGATATAAGTCCAAACAGTCCGAAGAAGAATGAGCTGATTGCCTTACCTACAACTCCTCCGATTCCAAAATTGGATATGAAGAAAATTACACATAAAGCAAGGAGAACAAGTATTACCGCTTCCTGAACTATTTTGTTATCATATTTTGCCTTAGTCTGCTTCTTAGGCGGTCTGCCTCTCTTCTTAGACTGTACATTTTTCTTAGTTGATGCCATCTTAACGGCCTCCCATTATCTGATTATTGAAAAAATTATTGCCACAACACCTATAATTAAGCAATAAATTGTAAATCCTGTATACTTTCTGTTGCTGATAAGCTTCATCATGTATTTAATCGTAAAATATGCGCTGACACCTGCTGCTATCATTCCAAGAATATATCCCGGCAACGCAGATGAGCCAAAAGCAACACCTTTAAGTGATTTAAGTTCAAGTATAAATGCTCCAAGCACCGCAGGAATCGCCATAATAAACGAATACTTAACTGCTAACTTCCTGTTAAAACCAAAAATTCTTGCAGCTGCAATTGTTGCACCGGTTCTTGAAAGTCCCGGCAGAAGTGAAACACCCTGCACGGTTCCGATAAAATATGCTTCTGAATATGTAGCTTCTTTAATACGTTTCTTACTGTCTGAAAACTTACCTGCCACGAATAAGATTACCGCATTCAGTATAAAGCCTAATCCAACAAACCAGAGCATTCCTGAAGTTCTTGCAACAAAACCTCTTCCGCAGATTCCGATTATAGCGGTAGGAATAAGCGATACAATAATCATAGTATCAAGCTTCTTGTAATTAGAATTCACAATCTTAAAATATGTATATCTGGTATCCCCGCGTCTGCGCCTTATGAATACCAGCAAATTAGCAAATACGGTTGCAGCCATTTCAAAAAATTCCTGTATCATATGCCATATATCTTCGTGAAACACTATTATCAGCGCAACAAGAACTCCAACATATGTCATTGCCCTGAAATAGGCTCCGGCATATATATCAATACCGAATCCGTGACTGAACAAAGACATATGCCCTGTATTACTTATTGGCATAAATTCCGTAATTCCTTGAATGATTCCCAGTAAAATTGACTTTAGTATGTTCAAAACCGTTCCTCCCGCAAACATATTCCATTAATTATACCATTTTTTATCATCTTTGACAAATAGATTTCAACTTAAAAAATGCTTTATCTATTCCTCCAATTTCGTCAATTATTCCGCACAAAACAGCTTCTCCCCCTACAAGGATAGTTCCCAAGTCTTTGGAAAGCATACTTGTCTCCATCATCATTTTCTCTATAGTCTCAGGCTTGCAATTGCAGTGAGCAGATATAAAATTCACAATTCTGTCCTGAATGGACTGAAACTGTCTATAGGTCTGCCTTGTTCCAAGTATTGTTCCCGACATTCTTACAGGGTGAACCACCACTGTTGCGCTTGGAACTATGAAAGAATAATCAGTTGCAACTGCAATAGGCACGCCAATCGAATGACTTTCACCAATTACAAGAGATACCGTAGGTTTACTGAGGCTTGCAATCATCTCTCCAAGGGCAAGTCCTGCCGACACATCTCCTCCGTGAGTATTAATCAGAAACAATACGCCATCTGTCTCATCATCATTTTCAATTCCTGCAAGCATGGGAAGAAGCTCATCATATTTGGTGGTTTTTTCAGAGCCCCCTGCCCCATCATGTCCCTCTATCTCACCTATTATGCTTATTATTTTATAAGACAAAAAATCACCTCCGAAGATAAGTATCTCCGGAGATGACATATTTTATCCTGATATTAGTTAGTAGCCGCATTGAGAGCCTGTTCGATATCCTCGATGATATCATCAACATTCTCAATACCAACTGAAAATCTTATTAAATCAGGCTTAACACCTGCTTCGATAAGCTGTTCGTCTGTAAGCTGACGATGTGTATGACTTGCAGGATGAAGAACTGAGGTTCTGCAGTCTGCCACATGAGTTACAATGGCACCAAGCTTAAGGCTGTCCATAAACTTGATTGAAACATCTCTTCCGCCTTTTAAGCCAAAAGTAACTACACCACATGTGCCATTAGGCATGTATTTCTGCTGAAGAGCATGGTATTTATCATTTGGAAGGTCCGGATAGTTAACCCAGGCAACCTTATCATTTGCTTCAAGATACTCTGCCACCTTACGGGCATTAGCACAATGACGCTCTACACGAAGGTGAAGTGTTTCAAGTCCAAGATTAAGAAGGAAACAATTCTGTGGTGAAGGAATTGAACCTAAGTCTCTCATAAGCTGAACTGTACATTTAGTAATAAAAGCAAGCTTTCCGAATTTCTCAGCATATACAATACCATGGTATGAGTCATCAGGAGTTGTAAGTCCAGGGAATTTATCAGCATGTGTCATCCAGTCAAAATTACCGCTGTCCACAATACATCCGCCAACCTGTGTAGCATGTCCATCCATATATTTAGTAGTAGAATGAACAACAATATCCGCACCAAATTCAAATGGTCTGCAGTTAATTGGTGTTGCAAAGGTATTATCCACAACAAGAGGTACACCATTTCTGTGTGCCACTCTTGCGTACATTTCAATATCAAGAACATCTAAGGTCGGATTAGAAATTGTCTCACCAAAAAGAAGCTTGGTATTAGGCTTAAAAGCTGCCTGAATCTCTTCCTCTGTTGCTTCTGGTGCAATGAATGTAACATCAATTCCAAGCTTCTTCATTGTAACACCAAGAAGATTGTATGTTCCTCCGTATATTGCTGAAGATGCAACAATATGTCCACCTGCTTCGCAAATATTAAACATTGCATAGAAATTAGCTGCCTGACCTGATGAAGTAAGCATAGCACCAACACCGCCTTCAAGGTCGCAAATCTTGGCTGCTACCGCATCATTGGTAGGATTCTGAAGTCTTGTGTAGAAATATCCTGTATCCTCCAAATCAAAAAGTTTACCCATCTGTTCACTCGTGTCATACTTAAATGTAGTACTCTGGTAAATAGGAAGTACTCTTGGTTCTCCCTTCTTAGGAGTGTAACCGCTCTGTATGCATTTGGTTTCTAATCTGTAATCACTCATCTTTTTGCCTCTCTTCTTCGTTATTGTCTTTCTTGAGCTGTATTATCTCAACCTTTCTGATAACATTTCCTGTTACCTCAAGTATATGAAACCTGCAGCCATATGCTTCAACAATTTCCTTCTCATCCTCATCTGCAATTCTTCCCAGCTTAGAAATCAGGAAACCGTTCAAAGTATCATAATTCTCATTCTCTATACGAACATTCAGTATCTTGCTTAAATCATCAAGTTCTGTCAGTCCGTCAACCACATAGGTATCATTCTCAGTCTGTTCAAAAATCTCTTCCTCATCATACTCATCCAGAATATTGCCCACAATTTCCTCAAGAATATCTTCCATTGATATAATTCCGGCTGTCTGACCATATTCATCTACAACAATACCCATATGTATCTTATTATCTCTCATTTCATTAAGAAGGTCGTCTATATCCCTTGACTCAGGAACAAAAAACGCTTCCCTCATAAGACCTTTTATGTCAGTTATTTTTTTCTTCCTGTTAGAAGTATTTCTATGGGCTATTATAGCATCTCTCAGATGAATTGTTCCAACAATATTATCAATATCTTCATCATATACCGGAAGTCTTGAATATTTACCGTCTACGCTGTTCCTTATAAATTCATCAAGAGTGGTATTTCGCTCCACTGCCTCTATATTAGAACGATGAGTCATAATATCTCCGGCATTCTTATCCCCAAGTTCAAAAATATTATTAATCATCTCTGCCTCGCTGGCTTCAATAAGACCCTGTTCCTGGCCCTCATTAACCATTGTAATTATCTCTTCCTCAGTTACATTATCCTCGTCGCCCTTGAATTTAATTCCAAACATCTTAAGGAAAAGTCTGGATACCGACATTGTTATCCATATAATCGGGAAAAAGACTATCATAATAATCCGAACTGATTTTATCAGACCAAGTGCCTTCTTCTCTGCATTAATTTTTCCAAGTCTGTACGGAATACAGAGTCCGAATATCAGCATAACAACAAGCATTATAACTGCGACGCCAAGTCTTACACCAATATAACCGCCAATCCCTGCCGCTATGGCATCAACTATGTATCCTCCGGCAACAAGGGTACTCATGAATATAAACACATTCATTGTAATATCAAAGTTGGCCGGATTATCCAATATCCTGTCTAATTGAATTGCCCTCTTATCTCCACCTTCTGCCTTTTCATCAATTACCTTAGTATTAATAACACTTATGGCAGACTTAAAGGCATATAAAACCATATCTGTAACAAGAAAAATAATATACAGAATTATTCCTATATAGGTATGGGTTTCATCCATCTTCCAATCTCCTTCTTATGTATGTTGTATCTCAAGACTTGTAATCAGTGCTTCATTAACTTTATCAATTATCTCATTATCAAGGTGACACACTTTATCCTTAAGTCTTGCCTTGTCAATTGTTCTTAACTGTTCAAGCAAAATAACTGAGTCCTTAATCATTGCATACCTTCCCGAATCTATTTCTACATGTGTCGGAAGCTTAGTCTTGATTCTTGAGGTTATTGCTGCAATTATTACGGTAGGGCTATGTCTGTTCCCGGTATCATTCTGTACTATAAGTACCGGTCTCACCCCTCCCTGTTCAGACCCAACCACAGGTCTTAAATCTGCGTAAAAAATATCTCCCCTTCTAATATTCACCTGATACACACGACCTTTCATTCATAATGATTACATTATTTCCGGTATCATGTGTATTTATTCACATTACAGGATGTATTTTCTTTCCACTCTTTCTGAGATATCACATACAAATTCATAATTAAATCTGTCTGCAAGTCTGCCAAGCTCCTCAAATGTGATTTCCTCATCTCCATCTCTTCCCACAACGGTTACCACATCTTCAACCTGAACATTGTCAATATCCGTTACATCTATCATCATCTGGTCCATACACACTCTTCCTATTACAGGTGCCTTCTTACCATGTACAAGCACATATCCCTTATTGGAAAGTGCTCTTGGATAACCATCTGCATAACCGATTGCAACGGTAGCAACCTTAGTAGGCGCTTTTGTAATATATGTTCTGCCATAGCTTACGCTTTCCCCTGCAGGAAGCTCTTTTACAAAAATAACATGACTCTTAAGTTCAAGTGCAGGATAATACTTCATCTCCCTGTCAACTTCCTCAGATGGCTTAAGTCCGTATAAAATTATTCCCTCACGGACCATATCAAGCTTGTATTCCGGCATATCAACTATGGTAGCGCTGTTAGCACAATGTCTTATCCTGAATGTAACATTTCTCTGCTCAAGCTCCGCTAACATTTCCATAAAACGCTCATACTGTTCTCTTGAATAGGTCTTATCTTCGCAATCTGCTGTTGCAAAATGCATAAAAATACCCTCACAGTCAAGCCCATCATAGCCTGTTATCTCTTCTATCTCGTCAATAGATTGAGAATTGGTAGGAAAACCAATTCTGTTCATTCCTGTATTAATCTTAATATGGCATGTGGCAGTCTTATTAATTCTTACTGCACATTCAGATATATCCTTTGCCATTTCCTTAGTAAGTATAGCAAAAGTAATATCATTAAGAATTACTGTTTCATATTCCGCCTTACACACATATCCAAGTACAAGAATCGGATTAGTCACTCCACTTTCCCTAAGAGTTATTGCTTCCCTGACAGTTGCAACTGCAAATCCATACACTTTATCCTTAATTGCACCTGCAACCTCCACTGCTCCATGTCCATAGGCATTAGCCTTAACAATAGCCATTATCTTGGTATCGTTGCCGATTCTTTTTCTTGCCTCTTCTATATTGCGATATATTGCATCCAGATGGATTACCGAATACGTTCTTGTAAATTCTTCCACCACAATCAACTTCCTTTATTAGTATTGAGAACCTTACTTATACAATCCACTACATCCGTGGCAATAACTGAATGTTCTCCCATTTCATATGCAGCCAGTTCTCCTGCCATTCCATGTATATATGTTCCCATGGCTGCAGCCGAATATGGCTCTATACCCAGCATATACATACCTGCTATAACTCCTGTAAGCACATCCCCAAGTCCGGCTTTCGCCATTGCCGGGGTTCCGGAAGTATTAATATACATTCTGTTTCCGGAATTATTCTCAGCCACAACAGTTACCGCATCCTTCATAACAACAATGCTGTTATTGTTCTGTGCAAATTCTGATGCCACCTTCATTCTGTCCGATTTAATCGCCTCTGCACTCATACCTGTAAGTCTTGTCATTTCACCGATATGCGGTGTAATTATAACAGCAGACGGATATCTTTTCAATACAGATATATCTTTTGAAATTATATTTAGTGCATCTGCATCTATAATTAATGGTATACCTGCATTATTTAATACAAAATCAACAATTCCCTCTGCCGTATCAGACTGTGAAAGTCCCGGTCCAAGGATAATGCAGGTTGACTTATCAAGCTTAGAACCAATTACATCTGTTGCATTATCTTCAGTGTAACCTGTAACAATTGCCTCAGGAAGCATCTTTCTTATCAGCTCTGCATTTCTGTCGTGGGTAACTATTTCAACAAGCCCCGCTCCACTTCTGAGAGCTGCTGCCCCACTCAGATATGCAGCTCCGCTCATATCCTCGCTTCCTGCAATAACAAGCAGTCTTCCATAAGTTCCTTTGTTCGCATCCTTCTTTCTTGAAGGAATCCCCTGTATGCTTTCAGGGGTAAAATACATTGGCGGATTCATACTCTTAACCGCCTCCGGATAAAAGCCTATATCCGTTACCGTTATTTCGCCTGCATATAATTTACCCGGATATTGCAAAATACCCGTCTTGATATATCCGAATGTAACTGTAACATCTGCTTTAACAGCCTCTGTGGCTACCGCTCCAGTAGTTGCGTCTACACCGGACGGAACATCAACGCTTACAACAATATTTCTAGTATTATTTATGAGTCTGATTATCTCTTCATATTCTTCTCTGACAGCACCTTTAAGTCCAATTCCCAAAATACCATCTATCACTATATCATATTCCGGAAGCTCGGTTATGTTAACAACTGTCATGCCCGACTTAAGGGCAATACTCTTCTGCAATAGATATTCTTCAGTAGAATGCTCTTCGTTGCCTACAACTGCAATATCAACACTCATACCCTGCCAGCTGAGTATTCTCGCTGCAGCAATTGCATCCGCTCCATTGTTACCGCATCCACATACAGCAAGAACCCTTACACCTCTGTTGAACAAAGCTGCTATTTCCGCTGTCTTGAGAGCAACCGCCTCTGCTGCCCTCTCCATTAGAACAACTGACGGAACACCTATCTCTTCTATTGTTACTCTATCCGTTTCCTTCGCCATTGCGGCAGTCAATGCATATCTCATAAACAATCTCCTTATATTCAAAAACGCTACAGAAAAGCTCCTGCAGCGTTATTTTTTCTTCTTGCCGGGTCCGGTGCTATTATCAAAAATCTCCATCATCTCCGGTCCTAAAATATCATGCATGTAAGAATATATTTCTGTATTCATGATTTCTTTATCCTGTTTATCAACAACATGCTTCTTAAGCTCTGTTCTCATCTCATTAATGAGAACACCTAACAACTGGATATCCTTATAATTCTGGTGTATTCTTCTGTAACACTCATCAACACCTTCTATCATAAGCTCAATATTGGCAGTACGAATCTTCTCAGGAATCTCAAATTCCTCTTCCTCTAAGGCTTCTATCTTCTCCTTCGCTTCAATAAGAAGCTTCTGATTGCGTGCCATTAGCTTCTGTCTCTTAGAATCCGATTCTCCCTCAACCTCTGAATTCTCAAGAATCTCCTTCATAAGACCCGCCTTAATCTTCTTAAGAGCCTTAAGGTCATTGGTAATCTGCCCCTGTCTCTTAAGGAGTTCATTAAGATTCTTCTCTAACTTTCTTATCTCAGATGTCTTCTCCTTCTCAGGAAAAAGCCTGTGCCAGCGTTCATCCAGAATGACTATGGGAAGTCGCTTATATGCAACATTCTTCTTAACTTCTTCAATAGTAAGTGACATATATTATTCCAACCTCGTTATATTATATGATAGTGTCATCAGACTTTCCGAAAGATGAACATTTTCAACTACTACATTATCAGGAACCACAAGATCTATGTGGGCAAAATTCCATATTCCCTTAATACCTGCTGCAACCGCTGCCGTTACTACCTCTGTGGCGCTTGTCTTAGGTATGGTAAGTGCAAGAATCTCAATACCGTTATCCCTGATGAAATCCTCCATCTCTGACATAGGCATTACTCTGGCACCTCTGCATTCCGTATTAATAAGCTCCGGATTGGTATCAAACATCCCCTTAACAACAAAGCCTCTTTTCTCAAAATTAGCGTAATTGGCAAGGGCTCTTCCAAGATTACCTGCACCTACAATCACAATACTGTGTACCTTGTCTATTCCCAATATCTTCGTAATCTCATCATGAAGAAACTTAACATTATATCCGTATCCCTGCTGCCCAAAGCCGCCGAAGTTATTCAAATCCTGTCGTATCTGAGAAGCTGTAACATTCATTCTCTTACTTAAATCACTGGATGAAATTCGCTCCACTCCGTTATCCAACAGTTCCTCAAGGTATCGTACATATCTGGGAAGTCTCTTAATTACTGCTAAGGATATGTCATTTCTGTCCATTAGGTTCCTCCTGATTATATTATATCAATTTTACCAAATACCAAATATATGTGTCAATTAAAGGCTTATCTTTTTCTTAAGCATATATGATACAAAAAAGTATGTACCAATGATAACTGCTATCTTAAATATGTAATTAGGAATCTGCGCTACAAACATTTCTGAGAAGGTGCTGTATGTATTCTTTATGGCTGGAATATAACTGTCTATTACATTTACCACAATTACTATCACAACAAAAAATACAAATGTCAAAAATCCATTACTCTTCTTCCCTGCCAGTACTGTTCTGCTGAATGTAACTGCAAGGTAACCACAGCTTATGGTAAGTATCATTCCAATCCATAACTGAACAAGTGTCACGCCCATCTCACCTATCCACTTCTTAATATTCATTCCCAACACGTCTGCTCCCGCTTCCACAATACCAAGGAATAAATTAATCTGGTTATATTTTGCATGTACAATTGCAACGTCAAGAATTATAAAGCCAACATATAAAACTGAAGTTATTGCAGTGATTCCAAATATTGTAAGATATTTTGCTCCAATTATTTTACGGGTTGAATTAGGTGTCATAAAGGTCATATAGCTGTACTTGGAGCTTAACTCTCTCGAATACGATATAAGTCCCAGCACAAGGAGGAAAAATATACCGCCTACTCCACCAAGTATAAAAAGTGCCGATGACGTAATCATATTCACCCTGCTTCCTATCGAGAAACTCAAAAGAAAATACACCTCTACCGCTACCATCGCTATCAGTATCATTATGTATGTAACCTTATCCTTGAGGATTTCATGTTTAATAAGTTTAAGCATTGTAGTATCCTCCTCCGTATATCTTCTTGTATATGTCAACTAAAGACATTCCTTCATTATGAGCTTTTACGCTTTCTATATCTCCGGATTCCACAACAACTCCATTTCTCATGTAAATCACCCCGTCAGATATAGTCTCCAACTCATCTACGATATGACTTGACACAAGTAATATTTTGTCCGGTGTCATGTATTCCTTAATTGCTCCTATAACATTCTCTCTCGCAATAAGATCAATTCCATTAAGTGGCTCATCAAGCATTATTATTCGGGAATTCCTTGCCATCGCAACTGCAACCTTAAGCTTGGCAAGCATACCGGTTGACATATTTCTTATTTTACCATCATATGACAACTGCATCTTATCAAGAATGGAATAAAAGGCATCTTCGCTAAAATCGGCATAAAAATCCTTGTAAAAGGTTACAACATCCTTAATAGACATATAATTATAAAAATAATTCTCTGTTGGCATATATGTAATATAATTCCTTGATTCATCACTCAATGGCTGATTTTCAAGATATATATTACCCGATGTAGGCTGTATTAATCCTACTATCATCTTCATAAGTGTTGACTTACCACTTCCATTAGGACCAAGAAGGGCAATAACCTTACCCGGCACAAGTGTGAGATTAACTCCATCCACCGCCCTGAAGGCGCCATAAGTCTTCACTACATTATCACATACAAGCATATTCGCACCTCTAAAATTTCTTCATTATTCGATTAATTATAACACTACACATTGCATAACTTCAACCAATAAGTTATAATATTTTAAATATGGGAGGAACAGATTATGAACGATATTATGAACAGAATTAAAGAAACTACTGACTATATCAGAAGTCATATAAGCTGCACACCTGATATAGCCATTATTCTGGGTTCAGGACTTGGTGACGTATTTGATGATATGAGCTCACCTGTAACCTTGAAATACGAAGATATTCCTAATTTTAAGACCTCTACCGTAGCCGGACACGCAGGCGAGCTTATTTTTGGCTCTTATAATAACCGTAACATTCTGGTTATGAAGGGACGCTTTCATTATTATGAAGGTCATGAAATGGACGTTACAACTTTTCCAATAAGAGTGTTTGCTGCCCTTGGTGTTAAGAAATTAGTTCTTACCAATGCTGCCGGCGGTATATCTGATGTGCTTAATCCCGGTTCAATTATGCTTATCAGTGACCATTTAAGTTTTATGTGTCCATCTCCTTTAAGAGGCCCTAACCTTGATGAATTCGGACCTCGATTTAAGGATATGACCGAGGTGTACACTGCTTCTTTAAGGGATATGGCGAAGAGAATCGCTTCTGATAACGGTATTGCGTTACAGGAAGGTGTATACTGTTATTTTAAGGGACCTCAGTATGAAACACCTGCTGAGATTAGAGTCGTTAAGATGTTAGGTGCTGATGCAGCAGGAATGTCAACAGTCCCTGAAGCAATTGTTGCACGACACTGTGGTATGGATATATTAGGAATTTCCCTTATTACCAACAAGGCTGCAGGACTTTCAGAGGGAGAACTCTCACATGAAGAGGTAACTGCCACTGCTGCCCTTGCCAAGAATAATATGGTTACTTTATTAAGAAATGTAATAGGTGAAATGTAATGATACTTAATTGCAGCAACATAACCAAGGCTTTTATTGATGAGAACATTCTTAACAATATATCTTTTCACTTAGAAGAGTATGAGAAGGTTGCCATTGTTGGTGCCAATGGTGCCGGCAAGTCCACCCTTTTAAAAATAATTACCGGTGAGCTTACTCCTGATGATGGTACCATTACAATCAGTAAGGATAAGTCTCTTGGCTACCTTGCACAGCATCAGGATATATCTTCTGAGCGTACAATATATGAAGAAGTACTTACGGTAAAACAGGATGTTATGGAACTCGAATTATCCATAAGACAGCTTGAGCACGAGATGCATTCAGCAGTAGGGGAAGAACTTGAACGGCAGCTTGAGATTTATACAAGACTTAACCACGATTTTGAAATGCGGAACGGATATGCTGCAAGAAGTGAAATAACAGGAGTTATTAAAGGACTTGGCTTTAGTGAGGAAGACTTTGATAAACAGATTAACACACTCTCAGGCGGGCAGAAGACAAGAGTCTCTCTATGTAAACTTTTGCTTAAGAAACCGGATATTCTACTTCTTGATGAGCCTACCAACCACCTTGACCTGCCGTCCATTGCATGGCTTGAGACCTACCTTAAGAATTATCAGGGAAGCGTGATTATCGTATCCCACGACAGATATTTTTTAGACAGAATCATAACCAAGGTAATTGAAATTGAGAATTCTAACGGAATGGTATTTCAGGGTACATACTCAGATTATTCAGTTAAGAAATCAGCCCTCAGGGATGCGCAGATGAAGGCTTACCTTAATAACCAGCGGGAAATCAAGCACCAACAGGATGTTATTGATAAATTAAAGCAGTTTAACAGAGAGAAATCCATTAAACGTGCAGAAAGTAGGGAAAAGCTTCTTGCCAAGATGGAAGTAATTGACAAGCCTCTCAGTGAATCAGAAGGAATAAGGATTACCTTAGAGCCGGAAATCACAAGTGGTAATGATGTTCTTTCGATTACTGGCTTATCCAAGAGTTTTGGCAACAACCATCTGTTTAGTGATATTAACTTTGAGATAAAAAGAGGAGAACGGGTTGCTCTTATTGGTGCCAACGGTACGGGCAAGACCACTATTCTTAAGATTATTAACGGATTACTTGATGCAGACAGCGGAGCCTGCAGACTTGGTACCAATGTTCAATGCGGTTATTACGACCAGGAGCATCAGGTTCTTGATATGAACAAGACACTTTTTGATGAAATTCAGGACACTTATCCTGATATGAACAATACCAAGGTTCGCAACGTACTTGCAGCATTTCTTTTTACCAATGACGACGTGTTTAAGAAAATCGGTGAGTTAAGCGGTGGAGAAAGAGGCAGGGTTCTCCTTGCAAAACTGATGCTATCCAACGCTAATTTCCTTCTCCTTGATGAGCCTACCAACCACCTTGACATGGCTTCTAAGGAAATTCTGGAATCCGCTCTTAATAAATATACAGGAACATGTCTTTTTGTATCACATGACCGTTATTTTATAAATTCGGTAGCTACAAGAATTATTGATTTAAGAAATAATACCATTACCAATTATATAGGTAATTACGATTATTATCTGGAAAAATTTACAGACACCACAATTTCCGATACTTCCACACCTATAGTCTCCGCATCTAAGGAAGACAGACGTCTTCAGAAGGAAGAACAGGCAAAGGACCGAAGGCGACTTAATGAAATTGAGAAATGCGAAAGTCGAATAGCAGAAATTGATACCCTGCTTAGCGAAATTGATACCGAACTCTCCGACCCTAATGTATACACCAATGTAGAAAAGCTTACGGAGCTGAGTTCC
Source organism: Butyrivibrio sp. (assembly GCA_045542375.1). Lineage (GTDB taxonomy): Bacteria > Bacillota > Clostridia > Lachnospirales > Lachnospiraceae > Eshraghiella. Next base: position 6,223 of record JAZQKW010000097.1, on the reverse strand, counting down.
AGACGAGAGTCACTTGAAAATGAACAAAATGAATTATATGAAAAATGGGAGGAATTATCATGATTGATATACCTGAAGAAAAGAAGAAAAATATGGAATTTATGGGCAAGTCCTTTTCATTGCTCTTTCTAACACAGATATTAATTACAGTACTTTCTGTATTTAAATCTCAGTACTTTGCGGAAAAATATCCTGTATTCTGTTTTGTAATAAGGATTGTCGCACTTATAACTATTGTATTTTATTACATATATCTGTCATTAATTAAGGACCAGAGTACAAGGTATGGAAATGCATGCTTATATGGATTAATCGCTATCATTTGTGATTTTGTATTTACACTTATGCCACTGAAGAATGTCTTCGTTGTCTTACTTGCATCAGCTGTGGTGCTTATCCTTACAGGACTGGGTGAATACAACGAATACATAGGTCACGCTGATTATTTTACCGGTGTCTCAGACACCTTAAAAAATAAATGGATTAATCTCTGTACTGTTTACTTAGTCGCATTAATTGCAACCATAATCTGCTCCTTCCTACTTGTCTTAATGCCAAGATTGGCGGGATTCTGTACAATAGTTTCATTACTTGTTCTTGTTGTTGTGAAGATCCTTAAAATTGTATACCTTCACGATTCAGGAGCATACCTTAAGAACTACGGTAAACCACTTTAATATGTATCTAAGCAAAAAGGATGATACCTTCAACAGTATCATCCTTTACAATTTATGAAAGTTCATGCCATATTCATAATTATCTCTCTTGCCATTTCTTCTTCAATAGGACAGGCAAATACCCCTTCTTCAAACTCAACTATTTCCCCAATTCCCTTCTGTATTACAAAACGTAATCGTCCGTTACGAACCTTTTTATCCGTATACAACTTCTTAACAAGCACTTCCCTGTCAATATATTCAGGAATTGATACAGGAAGATTCGCTTTTGCAAGAAGTTCAATAACCGAATTCATCTCATCCTCAGTCATATACCCCAGTCTATGAGACAGCATGACCTCTGCCACCATTCCGATTGAAAGTGCCTCTCCGTGGAGCAGTCTGTAATCACTTACTGTTTCTATTGCTCTTCCAACAGTATGTCCCAGATTAAGAATTTCTCTTAATCCACTTTCCCTTTCATCCTTCATAACTACCTGATATTTGATATTGCAGTTCTTATGTGCTATATGCTCACAGGCAGTCTTTTCTCCTGCAATAATATCATCAATATGTTCTCTAAGATATTCATAGAATTCTCTGTCTGCAAGGCAGGCATGCTTAATGGTCTCTGCAAGTCCGCTGTATACCTGTCTCTTAGGAAGTGTTGACCATGTTGCTATATCAATATACACCTTCTCAGGCTGGTTAAAAAGTCCTATGAGGTTAGTTGCAAGTGGCGTGTCCACTGCTGTCTTTCCACCTACCGAGGCATCTGCTGCCGACAAGAGGGTTGTTGAATAATTAATGAAGGGAACTCCTCTTCCATAGGTGCCTGCAAGAAATCCTGCAAGATCAGTTACAACACCGCCACCTATTGCTATGATACAGCAATCTCTGCGGTATCCCTTTGCAAGCATAGCGTCCTCTATCATTGCTTTGGTCTCTCTTGTCTTGCTCTTTTCGCCTTCCGGAAACACAAAAACCTCCACACCATAACCTGCTTTGATAAGCTTGTCGTGAAGTCTGTCTGCGTACAAATTCTCAACTATACTATCCGTTATTATGGCATATTTAGTTATCTTACCTACAAGCCCTGACTTCAAATCCTCAACAAGCTTGTCCATAAGGTCGTATCCAATTTCTATTTCATAGCTGTCATCTACTATTTTCTTAAGTTCTACGTTAAATACTGCCATTACTGTTCTCCCATATCCTTGTCAATGTAGGTTATCATGCCAGGTCCCAATGCATCCGTCGGTCTTGCCATAAAGCCGTGCTTAAGGTAGAACTCCTCACGCCCTTTTGCACACATAAGGCATAACATCATTCTGGTTCCCGGTTCCGTTATTGACTCAACATATTCCCTGAGTCCGTCAAGTATTCTGCTTCCAACTCCCATTCCCTGAGCTTCAGGTACCACCACAAGGTCCTGCACATAGGAAATAACTGCTCCGTCACCAACTATACGTCCCATTCCTACCGGCTCACCATCTATGTATGCACATAAATTATACAGGCAGTTATTCACTGCCTGCATCGCCTGTCTATCTGATAATCTGTTCCATCCTACTCTCTTGCGTAACGCAAGATATGTATCAACATCAAGAGTATTTTCTCTTATCTCAAGCATAAAAATTACTGTTCCTCATATCCTTCCTCAAAGCATTCATCACATATAAATTCAGTCTTCTCTTCTCCTGTAAGCGGATATGTAACTTCATACTTATGACTCATCTTAAGGCTCTTACAATTATCGCATCTGAACTTAATTGGAAGTGGCGATTTAAGTGGTGTAAGTAAAAGTACAAGTGCCGCTACAATAAGTACAGCAATAAGTGAAAGCGTAACAACAAGTCCTGTTCTCTTCTTCTTAGTCGCTGTAGGCTCTGCATTCATTGTCTTCTCAACTTCCAATGGATGTGTATATGAATAAGTGCTCTGTGTAGCTTCTACTGTTGCTGCTACAGGAGTATCATACTCATATGTAGGAATTGTCTCCTTCTTCTCTTCTACTACAGGAGCAGCTGGTGCAACCGGTGTTGCAGCCTTAGGCATAGCCGGTGCCTGATTAACAACTCCACAATTGCTGCATGTATACTCAAGCTGTCCGTCTTCTAACTGATTAGCTGTTCCGCATTTTCTACAATAACATGTTCTCATGATATGCCTCCATATTTCCTTAATTATGTACTTAGATTATATTTATTTATTATTATTGTCAATGATTTTTTGGTAATAACCCTTTACATTGTATCATTTATTTTGGATTTGACTGACTTAATATGCTTGTGAATCTCAATAAGTTCCTTACGGGTTGACACCCCTAATTTTCCATATATATTTCTGTTATGGTATTTTAATGTTGATTCCTTAATATTAAAATTAGCCATGACTTCTTTGGTGGTTGCTCTTGCTATATAAGCATCATAAATATTTCTCTCGGTAGGTGTAAGACGCTCTAATCCTTTTATATATATTTCAATTCGTTCCGGTGCTATTCCTTCCATTACTACCGTCTGCTCAATAATATTAGTAGAAGTATTTCCACTCTCATTGTCAAGAGATTTGGCATTTTCCACCTGACTTACTATTTCCTTAAGACGCTCATTCTCGCTCATAATATAGTGAATACTTAACAAAAACAGTTCACTTATTATGTAGGACACCGAAAGCATTTCAAAATCTATACTGGATATCTGTTCTATAAACCACACACCAATATTGACAAATACTGCACCTGCAATCATAACAGCATGTGAAGCAGATGTAATAGTCTTCTTAGCCAATGCATGAACAATTATTCCTACCATCCATGAGAAATACGCCAACAAATATACCAAATACAGTATATGCAATGGTCCATACTCCTTCACAAGTCTTGAAACACCGTCCACAACTTCAAAAGATACTTCCTTATAATATATGGTTAATATTCCGGGACTTGCCGCAATAAGAAATACTATAATTGATACAGAACCTAATATCCACTTTAAGTTCTTATGATATTTTGTTGCTGTTACATCTAATATATCCATTAACATGGCAAATGGCAAAAATACCGAGCCAAGATATGAAATCCTGTTAGCCCATAATGCTGCCTCCAGATTAGGTGAAACTGACAACAGGGTGTATCCAACATTCACAACCAACACTGAAGAAAACAGTAAAGTAAGCCATACATTCTTCTTTTTTACAAATAATAAATATCCTATCAATAACAACAGTGATATTGTCGCAACTACACCATATATGATGGACTGACTTGCCGCTTTTTCACCAACATAATTACATCCTGTCAGGCAAAGAATCATTAATAATGACATTGCCGTCAATATATATCTTTTCATATAATTCTCCAAACCCATTTATCTAATCCCATACTTTTGGTATGGGGACATTCTCTAAAAAAATTATTATAATTATACCATTCATTAATTGCAAGAGCAATATATCAAAATTATGAAAGGATGTTTTATAATGAAATCAATACTAAAAAAACGATTTATAAGTATTTTTCTCATTACAATTGTCTTATTAAGTACATTCACCTATTCCCCTCATACCATATTAGCAGACTATGAAGATGGTATGGAATGTTTCTACTGCGACCACTATCACTGGGATGAATACTGTTGCGGTATATGTGGCGGTTGTAGTCCCGAATGCACTAATACTGACTGTTTTGTAACTATTCACTGTAATCACTGCGGAGAATGCCTAAGAGAAGTTAATTTTTGTTCTGAATGCGGTGCTTGTGAAGATTGTTATATCAATAACGGCTGGCATTGTCTCGGTTGTGACGAATGTCACGCGGGAACCGAAGAGGAGCTATGCGGACTATGCTGGTTCTGTGGTGACTGCATGGGCGGACTGTGTGATGACTGTGGATTCTGCGAAGGATGCCAGCAATTAGACTTAATGCATTGTGAAGAATGTAACAATTGCTATGGTGCTTACGAATTATGTGCATTTGGATATGAGCATTGTGAGGAGTGCTGTGTAATCTGTGAACAATGCGAAGAATGCCTCTATGAGGATGGCATTGAATTATGCGATTACTGTGGTCTTTGCATATATTGCTGTCAGGATAATGCCGAAAGCGAAGGTTGTGACTGTAGAGAATTCTGTATTGAAGATGGTGACTGGTATGAGCATCTGTGTCCGGACTGCGGAAATGCATTCTGTCAGATAGATATGTGCGAAGACTGTGAATTATGCCTTGAGTGTTGTGAAGGCAACTCCGACTGTTCAGAAGCACCTCCTGTATGTGTACAGAATGAAGATTATGAATTCCACTTCTGTGAAGACTGTGGCGACTGCTTTCATAACAGTTATATCTGTGAAAGCTGTGAAGCAACAGGAACATTATTGTGCGAAATCTGCTGTAAAATTCGTCTTGAAGAAGAAGGTTGCGACTGTAGTGACCAGTGCATAAGTGATTCCAATATTGATAATCACATAGCACAATTCCATGGAAACGCAGACGGATCACATAGTGCCACACCACAGAACACATGGGATATGAGCACTACACAGCACTGGCATTCCTGTCGTTTTTGTGATGACGCAATACATATTACCTCGAAAGCCAATCACTCATATGACAAGTACGGAATATGTAAGGTGTGTGGCTTTGATAGTCAGAAGAATATCCTGATACTTAAGCAGCCTAAAAGTACCGTTGCAAAGGTGTCAGATGTAAATGCACCTTCTGTTAACGATCCTCTGTTCTCCTACAATAACCTTAGAATTTTTACGGTTGCAGCAAAAGGAACAAGCACACTTAAATATCAATGGTACTACCGATATGGATTAACTGACTGGAAAATACTTACAGACAATGTTCAAAACGGTAATATATTGGTGTCCGGTTCTAAGACTAATACCATTACAGTTGCAGTCCCTGAAGATGCCTGTTATAACAATTATTCTTACAGATGTGTAATTACTGATACCAAGGGCAATCAGGTTACTTCCAACGAAGCATACCTTCAGGGCCAGCATGTATATAATAAATGTACCTACTATAAAGGTAAATTGATTGGAACCATTAACCAGCCTAATAACGCCAACAATATAGGAATTTACGAATGCGAAAGCCACTTGAAATACTGTGTTGGAGCTGGCTGTGAATCTTCCAAAACAGAATCTCACAGCTACAGTAAAATCACAAAGCTTATCACGGACAGTAAAACTGGCGTTAAATGGATAGAAAGAACATGTATAGACTGTGGATTTAAAAACTATATTCAAGACCATAATCATTATTTTTATGACCCAACAACTTACGAATGCAATATAGATACTACATATAAAAACAATAACGAACACAGATTAAAATGCATGTATCCCGGATGTACCAAGACAACTCTTGAAAGCCACGACTGGCTCGGATGGCAGAATCATGGTACACCTTACAGCAATACTGACAAGGTAGGAATTGCCTACAAAGAATGTCAGATATGCGGATACAGTGCTAACAAAAAGCTACAGACCTATAATGCACAAAAAGACATTATGGAGGATGGCAAGTGGACGCAGAGTACTGACCTGGTGTATGTTGA
>JAZQKW010000096.1:0-1673 GCA_045542375.1 Butyrivibrio sp. | reverse complement strand
AAGCTTGAAGGATTCGGATTCTTCAATGATACAATCAGAGATGCTATCAAGGGTAGCGTATTTAATGAGAAAGAGAAGGGATACATTAACGGTGACCTTTCTAAGACTAACACAGTTAGAGATACAATGATGGGTAAAGTTGCATGGAGCAATAAGGGAAGTGCACAGGTAATTTACTCAACATGTCACGATAACAGAACATTATGGGATGAGATTCAGTTATCTAACCCAGATGATTCAATGGAATCTAAGGTTAAGCAGAACCTTATGAGTGCAGCAATTGTATATACATCACAGGGTACACCATTTATCTTTGCCGGTGAAGAGATGTTAAGATCTAAGCCTAACGGAGATGGTACATTTAACCACAACAGCTATAATGCAGGTGATGCGGTTAACGAAATGAAGTGGGATACTCTTAATGATCCTACATATCAGACAGTATACAATTACTACAAGGGAATGATTGCATTCAGAAAAGCTCATAAGTCATTCAGAGTACCTGATGGAGCAGTTAAGTATTATACACAGATGAAGGACCTTGATAAGGGCGTAATCGCATACGAACTTAAGGGTGTTGAAGGTGAAGTATCAGATTCAATCTTCGCAGTATATAATGCAAGCACTGAAGCAACAACAGTAACACTTCCAGAAGGCGAATGGACAATTTGCGTACAGGGAGACAAGGCAGGAACTGAATCACTCGGTACTGCTACAGGAAGCATCACAGTAGACGGAATTACAACAACAATTCTTGTTAAGGGTGCACTTAAATAATATTGGTACAAAAGGGGGATTGATCATCCCCCTTTTTACATAAAATTTTATTAAAAGGAGAATACCTAAAATGAAAATGATCAAAAAATTATTAGTAGCTGTATTAGCTATGGCAATGGTTCTTGGAACTATGGTAATCCCTGCTTCAGCAGCTGAAAAGTACGAAGTAACAGTAACAGTTGAATGGGCAGCAGCAGAAGAAGAAGTATCTCTTTGGATTTGGGGTACAGAAGCAGTTGGACTTAACTACACAGAGTCAGGAGCTTGGCCTGGAGACGCTTTAACAAAGAATGATGACGGAACATGGTCAGGAACATTCACAGTTGGCGAATCAACAGTAGGTCTTATCCTTACATGCGATGGCGAAGCTGGAAGAACATCAGAGACACAGAAGGTTGATGCAACTAAGGGTGCTATCAATATCAAGGTTCTTGATGAAACAGAAGAAATCGATGATTTCGGAACAATGAAGACAGTTAACATGGTAGAAATCACAACTCCAGATGCTCCAGCAGGAGATGCTCCAGCAGAAGATACACCAGCAGGTGACTCAACAGCAGTTATGGGATATGTAGTAGCAGCAGTAGTTGCTCTTGCAGCAGTAGTTACAGTTGTTAGCAAGAAGAGAAGCGTTGAAGCTTAATTCTTAGTACTGTATACATAATTTTGTGATACGAATTTTAGGGAAGCCGGAATAGACCGGCTTCCTTTTTTGTACTAAGATAAAATTTACTTGCTTTAATTTGATAAAGTGATAAAATAGGATATATATGTAATGTAAATTGTGGAGGTTAAATATGAGCGAACTTCATTTATCAGAAGTTAAACCGGGTATGAAGCTTGAACAGGCAGTTGTTCTGCCGGATGGGAAGACTTTGTTAAGTTCGGGAACAATC
>JAZQKW010000095.1:0-28926 GCA_045542375.1 Butyrivibrio sp. | reverse complement strand
ACAATATTGGTAAATATTTCCTCAACAGCTACATCAATCTGCATCTGTGTCTTCATTGGACACAGCATTTCTTCAAGTTGTTCATTTATAAAATCTGTTACCTTGCCTGTATTATCGGAAGCAGCTTTTATATTGATTGTTTTCATACATATCACTCCTTCCGATTATCTGCACCATTATACCTAATGCATAACATTGTTATATCATCAAACTGTTCCACTCCATCAGCAAAAGAATCAACATCCGCCTTTACAACTTCGCATATATGTTCAGCATCCTTGTCTGTATTACTGTCAAGCAATTCCTTCAGTCTTTCTGTACCATATAATTCCTCAGATGCATTATTTGCCTCCGTAACTCCATCCGTATAGAGAAAAATCACATCTCCCGGTTGAAGTTCAACTACATTGCTTCTGTATCTGATTCCTTCCATTCCTGCAAGCACCAGCCCAGGACGAGTTTTCAGATATTCATAGCTTCCGTTTCCATGTCTTACCAGAGGAGGATTATGTCCTGCATTGGCATATGAAATCCTTCCTGTCTTTAAGTCTATGTAACCCATCCAGGCAGTTACAAACATACCTGAGTCATTACCTTCTGACAATTTGGCATTAGCCTGAGTAAACACCTCTTCTACGGACATTCCCGATTCCGCATAGCTTTTAATAAGTGTTTTGGCAGTCATCATAAACATTGCAGCAGGTATACCTTTACCGGATACATCCGCAATCAGAAATGCCAGCGTATCTTCATTGACAAAATAGAAATCATAAAAATCTCCACCCACTTCTTTTGCCGTATACATATCAGCCCATATCTCAAAATCTTTTCTGTTAGGATATGGCGGAAATACAGATGGAAGCGCTGAGTGCTGTATGGCTTTAGCAAGTACAAGTTCTGCTTCAATTCTTGCTTTTGCATCTGCAATATATCGCTTAAGTGTGTCCACCGTTGAATTTATATCATCTGATAATTCTTCAAACTCAACATGGGTACGCACATCTACTACTGTTTCAAGATTACCTTCCGTAATTTCCGAAAGGGAATCATTAATTCTGTAAATGTTATTAACAACAAGTCTTTTTACAAGCAGGTAAATCATTATAAACAGAGATACAAAAATAATTACCTGCATTATCATTGTAATTACCACAGCCACATTTCTTGAAAGAGCCGCCTCACTTTTAGGAATTACAGCAAGGATAAGATATCCCTCTGCCTCATGATACATACAGTAGCATTTTTCACCGTAATATTCAGATAAAAATTTTTCTCCCGGTCTGTGCTTTTCCTTGTCAAGCGCAATGCCTGTGATATCAATTTGACTTCCTTCGCTTTTTTCAGGACCACTGACTATTTTATATTTTTCATCAACAATAATCATACAGCCCTTTTCACCTACATGTCTGTTCTTGGTAACACCTATAACAAACTCATCAATATCTCTTTGGAAACGCTCAGCTCCGTAACCTACCTGAACAAAGCCTCCTTTTTCAAGAATGACCCCTCCATACTTCCTTGAAATACTCTGATCATATGATACAGGACCGTACTCCTGCACATACTCTTTTTCTCCTGAAAGAAGAACCATAAACTCCGCCGATTGCTTTCCGGTTCTCATGTCAAAGTTCATAAAATCCGGATATGTAGTAACCGTAATAATCCCTTCTTCATTAACGCAGCTAATTTCCGTTACATCATACTTAACCGTAAGCTCGTTAAGTAACTCCGTTGTTATTGCTTCTGCCGAATTCAGTTCATCTGCTATTTCCCATGAAAGCTTAAGCAGATGTTCGTTGGATGCATCCGTTATATCCTGTTTCACATCCTTTATGTTAAGCTTAAGAAGGTTTGAGGCATTTCTTTCCGCAAGATTAGTCTGAAAAACCCACAAAAACACGGTAGTAGCTATGAACGCTACCGCTACCACTATTAAAAGTCCCTTTAAAAATGACCTTGATATTCTGCGTTTCTTAATTTTCATATAAGCGCCCTTTCAAAATCTGTATTTATTCAATGGTCAGTACATCAGTAAATCCTGTAATTTCAAATATCTCCATAACCGTATCATTTACATTCTTTACGATCATACGCCCCTGTGCATTCATTTTCTTCTGTGCACCAAGTACAACTCTTAAGCCCGCAGATGATATATATTCCAATGCTTCTAAATCAAGAACCAGAAGCTCCACCTCATCTGTACTTCCCTTAATCTCTGTTTCAAGCTCTGGTGCAGTACTTGTATCAAGACGTCCTTCCAACTTAATTGTTAATTCTTTTTCCTGTAATGTTTTTTCTATTTTCATGACTATCTCCTATCTATTAAAACTTTTAATTTACCCGTTCTTGAATTATACTCCATATCAGATGGCTTACACCATTCAACTATTGGTTCTCCCACCATATTGTCCCGAACAGCATCCTTTAACAGACTTCTCTCCTTATAAAGTGTATTAATGAACTTTTCCGTATCCGCCTGCTTATCATCTGCTATTGCAATTCTGAAGGTAAAAGTATCCTTCATCTGATGCTCAACAATAATCTGATATGAATAATATTCTATACCGCACATATTAAGCACCATACCTATATCCTGCGGATAAATGGTAACATATCCTGCTCTGGCGGCTACATTACTTCTTCCAAGAATTCTGAATTTTCTATTCTCATTGCCCTCCGGTTCCGTATATTCTCCCATATCTCCGGATGGATATCTTATAAGCGGAATCAGTGTTTTAAACAGACAGGTTATATATATAATTCCCGGTCTGTTCATCTCTGTAATTATCTCTCCTGTATCCGGGTCCACCAATTCCATTCTGCACAATTCCGACATAACTCTATGCTCGTTATAGCCACAGTCCGATGTAAAATAACCTATCGGTCCACCATCGTTGGAAGCGTAAAATATTGAGCGAAATTCTATATCTCTGTTCAATATCCTGCTTATCATATTTCGCTGATCCTGATACAATGTCTCACCTGCAAAATATACCGTATTTATCTCAAATCCGGTCAACTTATGCTCATCTATATATGACATAATTTTCATTATAATTGACGGTGTTCCTGCAATACAATCAACCTTATGTACATGTATTGTATCAACCATTTCTTCAATGGTTACATTTCCGGATAAATTATATACAAGGACCTTTTCCGGACAGTTACAAAACATGCTGAAGGTAAACAAAAAGCTTGCATACAATCCACCTGCATAAAACAGATTGGCAACCTTAGTTCCCTCCTTAAGTCCTCCGCTTGGAAGTACTCTTCCACAACAGCTGCACATTGTATTCCACTCATCCATAGTATAGAGCGAATATTTAGGATCACCAGTGGTACCTCCGCTTTTAAATATATGTCCGTCTCTATGGGGACCTGTGGCAACTGTTCCGCCCTTCTTATCACAATGATTCCAGAAATCATCCTGATCAACAAACGGAAGCTCATTTATCCCGGCATTCTCAGGAATATCCTTGTATAATTCTCTGTAATACTCAGAATTCTGTCTGGCATACGCTATAATTTCATCTACAGAATATATTTTTTCATTCATTGTTTTGCCTTTCCGCCATTGTAGCTATATCGTTTTTAAGTTCCTCAAATTCTCCAACCGTCTCAAGGTTATCATACTTAATCCTGGTACCCATTAACATCTGCATCACAATGTAATCACCGTTCTCAGCTCCCGGTATAAAACCTGACAGGACAAAGCCCTCCTTCAACGCAGTCTCATATCCATATTCACAGGTAGGATTATTAAGCATTATCAGCAGTTCTATCATTTCACATTTCTCGTAGATTGCATCATCTATAGCCTCTTTAAGTATGGATGAAAGTCCCTCTGATGCTTCTTTGAGAATAATATTTTTTGTGCCTAAAATACTATTATTGGTAATTTTAATATTAGTATTGTCTGCCACACTTTTTTCATTTTTAAATTCATATTTCCATCCAAGTCTGTCATACTGCTTGCTAATTATATCTGCAAGTGGCTTCGGTGGATATATTACACTTTCTGCATTTTCATCCATAATCTTAATGCAGGCACATACATCAAGTCTTGGTGCGGTGTCACTGTGGGCACCACCCATATCAGACTTAAGATATCCCATCAGCAGTGAAGTTGCAGTAAAACCTGCTCTTATTGTAGCCTTCTGTGACAGGGTATGATATGCAACAGGCTGTGCCATTACTGCTCTGAAGCCTTTCTCCTTAGCAACCTCAAGACAGTAATCTATGAACCGGGACAAAAGTCTTAAGCCTCTGAATTCATTACGTATTACAACCGTTGAAATCTCCGGCATATTTTTATATGTATTAGAAAATGTAAGTGCAAAATGTCCTGCCGTCTGTCCATGGTCGTTAACTGCAAGAAAGGACATTATCTCTCCATTTTCAATCATCTTAACAAAAGAATCCTGATAGTATAAGCCTTCATACCCGTAGGAATATCCATATTCACTATATATACAGCGGATAGCTTCTATTGCATCCTCTTCCGTAACAACCGGACGAATGGTAATATTTTCATCAAGAACCTCCGTCTCCTTATATGGCTCAGGTTTCCTGAATTCAAGAGGGTTCTTAATTTTCAGACGCACATATATTCTCTGTCCTTCTTTTCCTAACTTCTCCATTCCGATTTCATCCATCCATGAATTGATGATGTAATTCCTTAGCCTCTGACGGTCGTCTGTCGCCTCACCTTTACCGGAAAGCTCGCTCCATGAAGGTACACCCATGTCCTTTATGGACACTTCAAAATATGTATCCGACGCAAATAATTCCACTTCTATCTTCCCATTAGTTCCCGGATATGCATTTTTAATTCTACGCTCCAGTATCTCTCCTATAACATACCGCATCCTGCTGTATCTGCTATATTCCATATCTCTATGTACATCCGTTATAGAGTCAATGAAACTCATTACCGCTTTTATATACATTGGTTTATTCCATATCTCTATACCAGCTATTTTCTTCATATTCATAAAGCATTACCTCTTCCAAAAAGTATTCTGTTCCAGCCAAGCACCGGACCATATTCAACCGTTTCCCTGTCTGTCACAGATGAAATTTCATCCTTTATCTCAGAATGATTAAGATTATCTCTTATTATTATCTGTGAGTTCTCCTTATTAATCTCAACTCCAATATATCTTTTGCTGTTACTGTCTATACAACGACCTAAAAGTCCCAGATATTCAGTCACTGCTGCCTTACCGCACTGATTGCTTACCACCTGACAGAAATCCTCATAGTCATTTTCCTTACTGTTAAAAACATAAGTCTCTACCCCGTCTTTTACCCTCTCTTCTAATAGCAAAATATTAACTGCTTTACCGCTAATTGCCATCTTCCGCTTATTTAGAAGAAGCATAATAAATATTATTACAAAACATATAAGCTCCGTCACTATATATGCTCCCCAAATTCCGTTAATTCCAAAACTTCTGCCCAATATCAGGGTAGCGCCCATAAAAATAACAAAGCTTCTGAGACTTACAATAACTGCTGCCATAAGATTTTTCTCAATGGACTGAAGATAGTACCCCATAACCACATTGACAGTTGTTATTATCATACTTGCTGAATATATTCGCACAGCCAAGGCAGCATCAGCCTTCAATGTCTGGTTCTCTATGCCAAAAATCATCGGAACTATTTCCGGTACAAGTTCAAAAAGCAGGGTTACCCCTCCGCATACTACCAGTATGGTAATGAATGCGAGTTTCATTGTGGACATTATATTCCCGTAACTCTTTTCTCCATAATAATTACTGATTGATGGCTGTATAGTCTGGCTGATTCCTTCAAATAACGACAGTGCAACAGTTGTAAGATTAAACACCACCGTATACACAACAACACCATTGGTGCCTGCAAGCTTTGCGAGCAGTCTGTTAATTATGAGAATGGTCAAAAACTGATACAGAAACTGCAATGCACTGCTTGCACCATTTTTTATTATTCGCCCAATCATCTTATCGAAAGCAAATCTAAATCTTAAAGTGTTTTTAGATGACAGAAAATGGCTTCCGATTATAAGCACGCCTACAACACTTCCTATAACTGTTGAATATGCCGCACCTGCCACACCCATATTCATTGCGCCTACAAACACAAAATTTAAAATAATGTCAATGATTATAGAGCCAAACATTCCAATCATTGAAAGCGTAGCCCTTCCTTCATTTCTTACAAAGAATGCAAGAGCCGTATTAAATACAAAAAACGGAGCCCCAAGAAGTATTATTTTCACATACTCTTGAACCTGATTAAACACTTCCTCCTCTGCCCCAAGCCATCCTGTAATGGTACGGGAGAAGAACATACCGCCAAAAAACAGAATCAACGCCGTTATTCCAAGCAGCTCAATAGCAGTACTAAACGCTTTGTTAGCTTCACTTTTAGCACCTTTACCGGAATCTATTCCCATAGCTATACAGCCGCCAACGGCAAATAATGCGGAGAGAAGATTAATAACCATATATACCGGCATGGCAAAAGTAACTACCGATAAAGCTGCATCATCAAGGTATTGTCCTATTATTACTGTGTCCGCCATTGATGCAATAGTTGTTGTAAGATTCATAAAAATAGTAGGCATCAGCATTGTTATAAATATTGACTTTACTATTGGATTATTTCTGTATCGGTAGCTATTCTCCATCTGTCATTTCTCCTGTTAGTTTCTATTATCAATTACACTTCTTACTTTGCCCCCTCCGGTGCTAAGTATGAAATCGTCCTTTGACATTTTTTTAATCTCAACCCTGCCCGTTCTGTCTGTAACGCACTCCTTAATCTCGGCGTAATTATCTGCAAGTATGGTTAGTGCCTCTTCTTCAGAGTAACCAAAATCCTCCTCCACACAGATACTCATACAGCTTGTATCATCATATGATAAAACAATCTGCAGCCATCCGGTGTAATTCATTAATTCACCAAATACGGATTTAACTTTACGATAATTAACATAGTTAGTAGCAAATTTGAACACGTCTCCAAATCTACCTAACAGTTCAAATTTCGGTGCAATTCTTCCGCAACGGCATGGTTCCTTGATGAAACGGCCCAAATCTCCGATTTCGTATCTCTTGATTGAGATATTTTCCTGGTCTCTCGGGGTCCACACAAGACGACCAATCTCTCCATCTTCCACCGGCTCATCACTGTCCATTTTCAGAATTTCAAGGTATTTACTTGCCACAACATGGTGTTCACTGCCCTCACAATATTCACACGCATATCCCATTGAACCGATTTCATTACACCCATAAGCCAAGGAGCCTATTCTCTTAACTCCAAAAGTCTCTTTCAAAAATACTATCTGTGCAGGGTCAAAATGTTCTCCACCGTAAAGGATTTTCTCAACCCCTCCATATTCTTCAAGTACTTTTCTCTGTTCTCTGAACAGCTTAAGAATATATGTAGGCATTCCCACAAGGACATTTACCTTATTGGCCACAATTTCGCCTGCAACATATTCCATATCCATCTCTGCTGTCATCGGGAGCTGAACGATATCCGCTCTTTTCAAAGACTCATATATACTGATGAAGCCACCGTACAGACTACCGGAATAAAACAGATTCATACATACATCTGTCTTAGGGTCTATTCCTGCCGCAATCATAAAACGAGAGCCTTCCTCATAAGTCATCTCTGCATCCTTGTAAGTATGTGGTGCATATTTAGCCTTTCCTGAACTGCCACCACTTTTAAGAAGGAGATAGCCTGTATCCTTAATCTCTCTTTCACTTGGAAAATCTTCTTTTCTCATTATCGGTGTGCCACCATCAAATGGTTCTGCCTTGGCACATTCCATTTCTGCAAGGGACATGCTTCCTCTTGGCATTTTATTATTAATAAAGCTTACTCTCTTAAGGTACTGAGTCATAGCTCTTACACCATCATGAGGCTCCCCTGTGTATCCTCCCATCATAAGCCCCGGTTCTGTAATTCTGTTAACTCCACCTGCCATTAACATTCTGCTTAATTCTGCAATTTCTTCTGTTCCGCAGGATACGCCTGCACTCTGCAGATAGGAACGGAAAGGATGCAGTGCTGCAATAATATCTTTTCTTCTGACAGGCTTGACAATTAATGTACGATACAATGGAGATGCTGTAAGCTCGTTATCGAATTTAACAAATATACGACAGCCTTTTCCTTCAAAAAGCTTAGCTTCATTCATCATCTCATCCAAATAACATAACTGTATCTGTGTTGTCAATTCAGCCCTCTCCGGTTCTGTCATAGGGTGAATCGGATATGTATCAGACACTTCCTGCAGCGCTGTCATCATATCTTCTGCAAAGGAAATAAGTTCCTCCCTGCTCTCAGTCTCATAATATACCATCTGTGGTGCACTACATGCCTGCTGGTCATTAACACATACATCCTGTGCAAGTCCTGTAAGTGCTTCCCTCGTCCATCCTTCTCTGGTAAAGTAGGCAAAACTAATACGGTTCCCCCACTCTACAATCTTAACTCCTGCAGGAGCAAGCTTTCGAACACCTGAGGTTGCAGCATCAGAACCCCATACAGCAATGGCATTACACATAGAAAACATTGCTTTTAATAATTCTTCATCCTTAGACGATAACGGAAATACATAAAAATATGGGCACAGCTTATTATCTATCTCACATAATTTTTCAACCATTGCCATTGCAACCTTATGTGCACCTGAAGCAGTCTTAATCACATTGATATTTCCTGTCAGTATACCTTCTACAGAACTGAAGAACGGCAGCATGGCGTCATTAGAGCTTGTTACATGTCCAAGTACACCTACTGGCATCCAGCCCTCAAACTCATCTTCTCTGGTGCTGAGTCTGTTAATCTCAAATGGAAGACCACCCAATTCTCTTCTCAATTTTTTGAATGATTCCTCTGACGACAATACTCCTGCCGACTCTCTTTTCGTTATAATTGCTTCTTCTCTTGTAAGTCCAAGCTCCATAAGCTCAGGGACAAGAAATTCCTCATCCTCTATAAGACACTTACCTAATCTGTCAAGGCTTGAAATAATCCGTCTTATATCCGGCACTCCCCCTGCCAGTGTTCTTAATATAGCATCTTCTACTCCGCTAAGGCAGACTGCCTTGTCTCTCTCAACTCGTATTCCTTCAATAATAACTTCCACGGCAATCCTCCTCTATCTCTTCAAAAGTTCGCTGGCAGTAATGGCACAGCTCTTCGCCTTGCTGGTTCCTGCACGACCAATAATCTCCATAAAAGGTGTCTTTATTCCACAGCCACACTCACATGCCGGATGCAGTACCGCCATGTCTCCCATAAGCACCGATACTGCTGGAACGCTTAATAAATGCGGTGTAATGAAGTTGGCAAATCCAGCCTTCCCATATGGCAATGGTTCAAGTGTCTCCACATCCCTGATAATCATTCTGCTGTAAACAGGTATATGAAAATGATGCTTCGGGCATTCAAAATATGGCACTGAATGCTCAGTAGAGCCATATCCATCCCTGCAGTTAGCTTCTGGTATTCCAAGCATCTCTTCTACTAACTCATAAAGCTCTGTCTTGGATATCTGTTTATCCGCATAACCCTTCCATCCGCCTCCAAGCATAGTCATGGAAAGCTTATTAAGCTTCAATGGTCTGTGTCCGGTATCCTTCATCTGTTTCACTGTAAAGTATAAGAATGAAGGGAAGCCAAAAATTCGTACCGGCAATCCCTGCTCTTCATATTTCTCAAGAGTCTGTATGGTTCCGTATACGTCAAAATCATGTCCCTGTCCATTGTATCTGAGGGCAAAAAAAGTATCATTAACCGGAGCATAGCTTAACAGCCCAACGTCCGTCTTAGCTGTTCCAAGATTCTTGCTTACATCTGCCGGTTCATATGTAAAAAGAAGATAATTAGTAGGTTCATCCGATATAAAACCAAAATGTCGGAACTCATTTCTTACCATTGAGTTACCAAAATCCAAGGATTCCTTATCAAAAAACATCTGACTTTTCTGTCCACTTGTTCCTGAGCTTGTCGCATACTCCACAATTTCTTCTCTCTTAACACTTAACACTTCATATTTCTTAAAAAAGTTGGCATGTATGCAAGGAAGCTTTTCAAGGTCTTCTTCACCGACCAGTTCATCAGGATTAACCCCTTTTGCCGCCATCAGCTTACCAAAAAATTCATTATTCTCCATGTGATGTCTCAGACAATCACGCATAGACTCCATAAACACCTCAGAAGACCCCTCATGGTCATATACGTCTTCCCAGTTAATCAATTGTTCTCTCGCTGTCATATTGTTCCTCCTCTTTATATATTTTAAATATTTATACACAAAAAGTACAGAACAAATCCAACTCTGTCCCGTACTTTATTATTCATTTACATTGTTTCTTTAAGGTGCTTAACAGCAGCTTCATACTGGCTGTCTATACCTTCATTAACATATAAATCCTTATCTAATTCTACTTCAATATCCGGCTTGATTCCTGTACCGTGAATATAATTTCCATTCGGTGTAAAATAATGCTTGTGCGTAAACTTCATCCCTGTACCGTCAGACAACATTCTCAATGTCTGAACGATACCCTTACCATACGTGGTCTTACCAACAATTGTAGCAAGCTTGTGATCCTTCATTGCACCTGCAAACACTTCTGACGCACTTGCACTGTTCTCATTAGCAAGAATTACGCAAGGAACATTAAGATGTGCATCTGCGTCTGTTGAATTGTATTCCTGTCTGTTACCATTCTTATCTTCTTCATACATAATAAGACCTTCCGGCATAAGGTAATCAGATATTGCAAGAACACTTGTTAGTGTTCCACCAGGATTATTACGCACATCAATTATAAGCCCTTTCATACCTTCCTTCACAAGGGCATCCATTGCCTCTTTAAATTGTCTGGCTGATGCATCCGTAAACTGTTCAAGATAGATATAACCTATATCATCATCCTTCATCTCGTACTTTACAGATATTACAGGCATTACCTTTCTTGTCATTTCAAAATCAAGACTCTCACCATCTCTGATGACTGTAAGCTTAACATTAGTACCGGCTTCGCCTCTAACCATGTCCATAGCCACTTCCGCCGTAACATCATCAGGAATTCTCTTTCCATCTACTGCCACAATCGTGTCACCGGTCTTAATTCCGGCTTCAATAGCACTGCCCCCTTCAAGAACATCAACAACATCTACCAGCCCGGTCTCTGCATTCTGTCTTATCATAACTCCTATTCCACAAAAATTACCCTTTGTGGATGCAACCATATCATTAAATTCCTTAACGGTATAGTATTCAGAATATACGTCTCCTATTCCCTGCATAAGCCCCTTCATAATACCATTTTCAATATCCTCATCCGTGTATTCAAAAAGATATTCATTCTCTAAAACCTCTAACACAAGATTAATCTTGCTTACTGTCTCTGGTGGAAGATTAACCTTCTTTCCAAGAATGAACTTCATCCCTATCGCAAGACATATCATTACAGGAATAAGAACTAATATGGCTCCTGCCAGCATTCCTCTTCTAAATTGTCTCTGTTCCATAACTTCTCCTATCTATATACCAATTTATCCCCCGGATTACTCCGGGGGTTCATAATACCATATTAATATGTAGGAATTGTGATGTAATCTCTCGGATTAACACTCTGTCCCTTTACAAACACACTAAAATGAAGATGCGCACCTGTACTGTAGCCCGTACTTCCTACATAACCAATTACCTGTCCTGCTGACACCTGCTGTCCTGCTGATACTGCAAGGGCTGAGCAATGTGCATACAGTGTGGAAACACCTACACCATGGTCTATTCTTACATAATAACCATATCCTGTAGTCGAGTTAGACGAATCGGCAATAGCAACTGTTCCTGAATATGCTGCAACAATCGGTTTGCCATATATCCCCCAGTTAGAGATATCCATTCCGTCATGAAGCTTAACTATTCCAAGAATTGGATGAACTCTTCCCGGATTCCACTCAGAAGTAATTCTGTTATAACCCGGAATCGGCCATGTAAAGCCTCCGTTAAGTCCAATTGCTTCCAGCGTCTTATCCGCTTCCGCATTGGCATCACCACCATTAGCTTCCGCTCTCTTCTGTTCCTCCTCCCATGCCTTCTTAGCCGCCTCAAGAACTGCTTCCTGTTCTCTGAGCGCCTGCTCAGCAGCTTCAATTTTCTGTTGCTGTGAAATCTGCTGATTCTCCATAGAAGTAAGGTAATTATTTTTCTCTGTAATTATCAAATCAATATAACTATACTGAGCCTCAAGGTCTGCTTTCAGTACAAGAAGTTCCTTCTGGTGGCCCTCAAGAACCTTTCTTTCTTCCTGTAATGCATTCTTCTGCTTACCAAGGGTATCCAGAATCTGGTTAACCTGCTCCTTGGTCTCTGCAAGCTCTTTCATTTTCTGTCTGTCGTATGCTGTGATACTGTTAACATACTCTGTTTTACCTAATACATCCGACATATCATCTGAGTCAAAAATCATATCAAGGAATGTCATATCGCCATTCTCATACATATACTGTATTCTGAGCTTCATGGCTTCGTATTGTTTTTCCTCATCCTTCTTGACAACTACAAGATAGTCTTCCTGTTCAGTGATTTCTGCTTCCTTGGCATTAATCTCTGTTATCTTAGCTTCTATCTCTGCCTGCTTATTATCAATAAAGTTCTGGCATTCAAAAAGCTTCTGTGTATATCCTGCAAGCTTCTGGTCAAGCTCAAGAATATAAGTCTTCGTATCAGTAATATTGGACGCAATATTCTGTAATTCATTCTTAAGATTAGCTATTTCCTGCTTGGTATTTTCCACCTGATTCTGGGCATCATCAACAGCTGCCTGGTCTGCCCTAATCTCTCTAATCTCATCAAGTCCACACAGTATAGTAATTGCAAAAGCAAGTATGACAGCTAAAATTTTAGTGATTTTAGTTTTCATAAGTCCTCCCTATGCTTTCAAATGTTTACCTACGGACATAATACTACCTATAAGTCCAAGACCTAAGCCTAACACAAGTGCCACCGGAATAAATACGGCATTAATATCACTTGCCGGCTGGAAGGTAAGCAATCTGTCCAAAATCGAAAAATTATTCATAATGTATGTGATTAATTTCTCATATGCAAAATAAATAATTAAAATAGGTATAATTGCTCCTACTGTACCAATAACCATTCCTTCAACTATAAACGGTGCCCTTATAAATCCATTACGCGCTCCAAGAAGTCTCATAATTCCAATTTCCTCGTTACGAACCGAAATTCCAATGGAAATCGTATTGTTAATAAGGAAAAGCGCAATCGCCAAAAGTACTGCAAACACAGCGATTGACACAATCTTAACAAGGGTATTCATCTCGTCAAGACCATTAGCTGCGGACTCTGACGTATTAATCTTTCTGACTCCGTCTATAACCTTAATCTGCTCTACAAGCCTTCCCTGAGCCCCTGCATCATCATAATAAATCTCATATGACGCAGAATTAGCCAAAGGATTATCATTCTCAAAACCATCTGCAAGGTCTTTATATTCTTCTCCAAAGTATTCTTCTTTGAACTGTTCCCACGCCTCTTCCTTAGAAGTATAGTGGATATCTGTAACACCATCCATTTCCTTTATGGTATTTCCAATTGACTCAATTCTCTCATCTGTAATCCCATAATCAAAAAATATTTTGATGCACAGATTATCAGACATGTTGTTAACCATATAATTAACATTGGAGCTAATTGCATAGAACAGGCCAAGGATAAAAATACATAAAGATATGGTAGCCACTGAGGCAAAAGAAAAAATTCTGTTTCTGCCTATGTTCTTCATTCCCTGTACAAGGCAGTATCCAAGTGACCTAAGTTTCATATATCATACCGCCTTCCTTAAC
The DNA here is from genome assembly GCA_045542375.1 of Butyrivibrio sp. GTDB lineage: Bacteria > Bacillota > Clostridia > Lachnospirales > Lachnospiraceae > Eshraghiella. Next base: position 15,027 of record JAZQKW010000095.1, on the reverse strand, counting down.
ATCATGAGTAACAACACCATCATTGATTCGGATAGTTCTCTTCTTCATATTGCGGACGATATCCATATTATGGGTAACAACTATAACAGTAGTTCCCGCTTCATTAGCCTCTTCAAGAAGCTTCATAATATCCCATGAATTATTCTCATCAAGGTTACCTGTCGGTTCATCTGCAAGCAAAATAGCAGGCTCGTTAACTAACGCTCTTGCTATTGCAACTCTCTGCTGTTCACCGCCTGATAACTCCTTCGGATTGGTCCTTATCTTATCAACCAGACCAACTACCGCTAACTTCTGTAATACCTTAGAACGAATTCTTCTGTTAGGTGCTTCAATTGCCTTCTGTGCAAAAGCAACATTCTCGAATACATTTCTGTCTTCCAAAAGTCTGAAATCCTGAAAAACAACACCTATATCTCTTCTGATAAGAGGAAGCTTTCTTCTTCTCACCTTAGAGTAATTCTTCCCGTTAACCACAATGGTTCCTGACGTTGGGTCAAGTTCCTTAAGAAGAAGTCTGATAAGTGTAGACTTTCCCGAACCACTTGTTCCAACTATAAATACAAATTCGCCTTTATCAATATGAATCGTCACATCATTCAATGCATCAACGCCTGATGAATATGTTTTGGAAACGTTCTTTAAATCAATCATGATATTTTGTCCTCTTAATAATGTCTGTAGAAATTATATCCGATTCACCAATTAATAATCAATGCTTTCCATATATTTCATATACTTAACAACCATAAGGGCAATTTTAAAAGTAATAGCATCCTCGAACACACGCAAATCAAGCCCTGTACTTTTCTGAATCTTATCCAGACGATATACAAGGGTATTTCTATGGATAAACAGCTGTCTTGATGTCTCTGATACATTAAGACTGTTCTCCATAAATTTATTAATGGTTGTCAATGTCTCTTCGTCAAAATCATCCGGTGATTTATTACCGAAAATCTCCTTGATGAACATCTTACAAAGCGGCATCGGAAGCTGATAAATCAGACGTCCTATACCCAAATCACTATATGAAATAACATATCTGTTGCTGTAGAAAATTCTTCCTACGTCAAGAGCCATCTTAGCCTCCTTATATGACTTAGACACCTCTTTAAGAGAATTAACAATAGTACCATAGGCAACTCTCACCTTGCTCATCGCTTCTGCATTAAGGGTATCAAGAACAACATATGCTGTCTGCTCAATCTCCTTATATGTTACATTCTCCTTAACTTCCTTAACGATAATTATATTCTTCTCGTCAACTGCAGTAATAAAATCCTTAGTCTTGGTAGCAAAAAGAGTTCTCACTGTCTCAAGAGCATTGTTATCCTTCTCAAGCTTAGTCTCAACTATGTATACAACTCTCTTAGCCTCTGAATCGATGTGCAGCTTCTTGGCTCTGTTATAAATATCAACAAGCAAAAGATTATCCAATAACAGATTCTTGATAAAATTATCCTTATCAAATCGTTCCTTATAAGCCACTAAAAGATTCTGAATCTGGAATGTAGCAAGCTTGCCTATCATATACACATCATCGCTTCCGCCTCTGACCAAAAGAACGTACTCCAACTGATTATCATCATAGACCTTAAAAAACTGCTGTCCGGATACCACCTGACTGTCTGCCGGTGACTCTACGAAAGACACAACCGCATCCTCATATCCCTTAGCTTCCGGAAAAGTAGTAGCAAGAATCTTGCCATCCGTATCCATAACACTAAGGTCAATCCTTGTTATCGCCTTAAGGCCCTCTATTGTATTCTGAAGTATCTGATTTGAAATCATTCTTATCTCCTTTATGTCAATAAAAATCTGCACTATTCTTATAATAAAACAAATTCTAACAAATTACAATTCTAAAAATCGCTTACTGCCCTTTTTGTGTAAATAATTATTAAGAATCAGACTCGCAATAACAAATCCGATAAACATAACAACAGAATACACATCTTTTGCATAAGGGAACCAGTGTATCATGGCAAAAACAATAAATGTAACCACCAATACACCGAAGCCTATTCCCATTGTAGCGATTACAGCCAGACTCTGCTTAACCGCAACTGATTCATCTGTCCAGTCAAATTTGGGGAGCATAAGATTACACACCACTCCCAGATACGCCGTAAACACTGTTGCTCCACCGGGAATTAAGAATATTCCCGCTCTCAGGACAGGCGTTAGTGGAAGCACTATATTGGCAGCCACACCGAACATAATAACAAATGGCATACATATAATTAAATGTGCCTTAACCTTTGACATCAATATATCCGATGGTTTTAACGGCATGGACTTACATATCCACAACCCTTCTCCTTCCAATGAAATCGAAGGTGCAGAAATCACGTTAAGCATGCAGAAAAACATTTCTATAAATATGAGAAACATCCCGATATTTCTACGCATATACGGAAAATCTCCCGCCACCTTATACAGCATATCCTTTTCAACCAACAAAAGTATGCTCCCTGCCGTAAGAACAAGAAGTCCCATTCCCGTATTAAGCATATAGGAAGCATTGGTAAAAAATCTTTTAAGCTCCTTCTTAAGCAATGTCTTCTTAACAGGGTTTAAAACATTCTTCTCAGGATTGTATTTTTTCCTAAGAGTACCTTTTTTAGTAGTTGTAATACGTAAAAAGAATGGAGAAAGACCATATACCAGACCAGCAAACAGAAGTATTGACATTCCCATAAACAATAGGAAATCACTTACAACACCATCACCGATGCCCTTTCCAAAACAATAAAACGGATACAATGCATTATTCATGGTGTCTTCCATTGCCACATCATTATCAAGCATTCTGTTAAGGTAATTTTCTCCCGCACTTATAAGCGCAAAAAATCCCGCCGCAAGCACCAGCGTTGCAACCGTTGTCACAAATGCCTTGCGATGCACCTTGGATGTGATAAATGCAAGTAGCCATCCAAGAAGTGTAGCTATTGTTGCGGTAATAAGATTCAGTCCAATAATCTCAAATATAAGGAAAATATATCCCTGCATCGGTATTCCGGCAAAAATATTATACACCAATACAGCCTCAATACCTATTACCACAGACTCTATAAGTTCAATTATAAGCAGCGTTCCTATTCTGCTCAAAACAATATATCTGACCGGAATTGGCATGGACGTAAGAAGGTCGTTATCTTTTGCCTCAAATATCTGCGACTGAGCCGCAAACACCGTAGTTACAAAGCCGATTGACATCATAACAATTGCCACCATCGAAAAATATGCCCAGCCGCATTCCTGCTCAACAAAATTCTCAGCCAGCCTGAAAAAATACACGCCAAAAATACCTATGAAGCATACCGCTGCATAAGCAATCATTATCCCAATAAAAACCTTAAAGCCAATATTTCTCCCCTTGCCTTCTTTGCTGCCATTACCGGAGAAAACAGACTTAATTCTTATTTTCAGAAGTTTAAGAAATAATTCCATACTTATTCCTCCAGTTCCAAAAATACATCTTCCAAGGACGCATTACCCTTAACCTCTTCCATTGTTCCGGAAGCTATAAGCTTACCTCCTTGAATGATTGCAATTTTATCGCAAAGCTTCTCTGCAACCTCAAGTACATGGGTAGAGAAAAATATTGCTCCGCCTCCATCACACAGTTCCCTCATCTGTTTTTTCAAAATATGCGAAGCCTTAGGGTCAAGACCTACAAATGGCTCATCCATAATTATAAGCTTTGGTTCATGTATGAGTGCAGAAATAATGGCTATCTTCTGTCTCATACCATGTGAATATGAATTAATAGGTGTTCCAAGATCTTCGTCAATCCCATACAACTCTGAATACATCTCTATTCTCTTAGTTCTGTCTTCCTTGGAAACCTCATAAACGTCCGCAACAAAATTCAAATATGCTGCCCCCGTCATAAATCCGTACAAATCCGGATTATCCGGTATATAGGCTAATTTCTTCTTACATTCCATAGGATGTTCTTTTACCGATACCCCATCTATATATATTTCACCCTGTTCAAAGTTCAAAATTCCTGCACAGGCTTTCAATGTAGTGGTCTTACCTGCACCATTATGGCCTATAAAACCATAGATTTCTCCTGCTTTAATCTCCAGCGAAAGATTATCCACTGCAGTCTTCTTTCCATATAATTTAGTGTAATTGTTTATTCTAAGCATGTTAACACGTCTCCTGTCAAAAAAGATTGCGCATCTGCACAATCGCCGCGCACAAGCGGTATTGCTACTTAATAAAAAACCGGTTGGACATAGTCCAACCGGTCAATTTCATTGTAATTAGTGTAAGATAACCTGCTCTGTATCCTTATCGAAGATGTGAAGTTTATTCATATCAAGACCAAGCTTGATTACATCGCCAGGACGAGCTGTTGTACGAGGGTTAACTCTTGCTGTACAGCTAACTTCATCAATGTCGAAGTAAAGGAATACTTCTGCACCAAGTAATTCGTATACTTTGATGTTAGCTTCGATAACGCTTTCTGGGTTAGCGTTAACTACTACTTCTGAATCATTTAAATCTTCTGGACGGATACCCATAATAACTGTTGTATCAACATATCCGCTTTCGATTAACTTCTGAGCCTTAGCTTCTGGAAGCTTAACTGTATTTCCACCAAACATAAGAACAACATCTGTACCAGACTGAACTACCTTAGCATTGATAAGGTTCATCTGAGGTGATCCGATGAATCCGGCAACGAATACGTTACATGGCTTGTCGTAAAGGTTCTGTGGTGTATCTACCTGCTGGATGATACCATCTTTAAGAACTACGATTCTTGTACCAAGTGTCATAGCCTCTGTCTGGTCATGTGTTACGTAGATGATTGTAGCTTCAAGTCTCTGGTGAAGCTTAGAAATCTCGATACGCATCTGTACACGGAGCTTAGCATCAAGGTTTGATAAAGGCTCGTCCATAAGGAATACCTTAGGGTTACGAACGATTGCACGACCCATAGCAACTCGCTGTCTCTGTCCACCTGAAAGAGCCTTTGGCTTACGATCAAGTAACTGTTCAATACCAAGAATCTTAGCTGCTTCATGAACTAACTTGTCAATCTCAGCCTTAGGTACTTTTCTTAACTTTAATCCGAATGACATGTTGTCATAAACTGTCATATGTGGATATAATGCGTAGTTCTGGAATACCATCGCAATATCTCTGTCCTTAGGCTCGATGTCGTTAACTAATCTGTCACCGATCCAAAGCTCGCCTGAAGAAATATCTTCAAGACCTGCGATCATACGAAGTGTTGTTGTCTTACCACAACCTGATGGTCCTACGAAGATGATGAATTCCTTATCTTCGATATCAAGGTTGAAGTCTTTAACTGCTACAAATCCGTTAGGATATACTTTGCATACGTTCTTAAGTGATAAACTTGCCATAACTTTCCTCCTAAATATCGTCATATATACTATGACTTACATATCAACTATAATACACTTTTGGTGGTATTAAAACCATACCCCGATTTACCAAAAATGAATTTGGTTATTTGGTAAATTTGCATACAAGTTCACTTTTTTTTCACTTTATGTAGCAATTTACACAGAAAAAGTGCCCTTTCAATATAAATTTTCCACAAAACCTTCACCCAAAACCTCTGTCACGTCTGAAATCATGATAAAAGCCTTATTGTCAATCTGACGAATCCTTTTTCTCACATAAGGAAGTTCCCTTCCCTGAAGGACACAAAGTAGCGCATATCCTTCCCTTCCAGAATACATTCCCATGGACAAAAAGCCTGTAACGCCTCTTTCCATATCTCTCATAAGAAAATCCGCTATCATGTCATCTTTTCTGCTTATTACAACCACTGCTTTTGCTCTTCCCGGTCCATCAATTATTTTTCCTGACACATAGCTTACAAGAAACAGTGAAAACACTGCGTATACTGCGTTAATCAGTCCAAAAACAGCAACACCTGCCCCTATAATCACAGCATCAAATACAAACATTATCCATACCGTTTTGAAGCGACGGAATTTTCTGTTTATCATGGTAGCAATCAGGTCCACGCCGCCCGTGGTCGTATTTTGTCCTATTATAAGCCCGATACCCATTCCCATTACAACTCCACCGCAAAGAGCTGCAGGGAACACTTCTCCCCGGAACACCATAACCGGTGGTGCAAAAGCAACTGCCACAGTAAACGACGCCATCCCTATAAGTGACCATATCAGACTTTTCTTACCAAGCATTAAAAATGCCGCAAAAAAAAGAGGGATATTAAGTGCTATATTAGTCATCCACAGAGGAACTCCGGCACTTTCTTTTAGAATAATTCCAACTCCTGAAAGGCCTCCTGCCACAATCCCTGCAGGTTCATATATAGAACTTACCGCAATGCCCATTAATGCGGCTCCCAGCATTATTTTCAACAGTTTTATAACTCTGCGGGACATATTATTCCCTCCCAAAAAACTTTTTGTTATTTTGGGCAAAAAGTCCTTGTTTTATGCAAAATAATAAGTTACAATTATTATACAAACAGAAAGATAGGAGGCGATAGATATGGAAATCGGTGGTTTCTCACCAGTTGCAATGTCAGCCGCTAACGTAATGAATGACATTTCAATCAAGGTTCTTTCTCAGAATCTGGATACGATGGAATCCTTAGGAAACGGAATGGTTAAGATGATGGAAATGTCTGTTTCACCTCATGTCGGCGGGAACATTGATGTAAGATTATAGTTGTAATGAATAATCCCTGTAAGCGGTGCTTACAGGGATTGTTTTTTAGTTGTCGCTCCGGCTTAAATTATCTAATCATTAGTAGCATTGCCATCTCCACTGATTGGTATTACATCTCCAAGGTAGGTTGGCTTTGGCTTAAATGCACCTAGGGCAAAATCCTTGCATCTTGCTGCGATTTCGCGGATATCTCTCATGGTCTGTCCACTGTAGTCCCTTAGGTCGGCAGGAACGCCATATGCTTCCAGACCTAATTTGTGAGCAAGATAGAGAGCCCTGTTCAGGTGATATTCCTGAGTGACGATTATTACCTTCTTGGCTTCAAATATATGCTTGGCACGATATATGCTGTCATAAGTTGAGAAACCGGCATGGTCCATAAATACGTCCTCTGATGGAATGCCATTGTCCAGTGCATATTTCTTCATGACATTTACTTCGTCGTAGGTGTCACGACCATGGTCGCCGCTCATAAGAATCTTAGGGGCTGCACCTTCCTTGTAAAGTTCAGTACCCGTTATAAGACGGTCTAACAGCATGGGGCTTGGTTCCCCGTTGTCCTTAACCTTGCATCCAAGCACAAGGATACAGTCAACGTCCTGAAGTTCCAAGGCCTCTTGAGAGGTTATTATTTTTTCCCTTGCAACGGCTTTTACTCTCAGATTGATAAACGCTACGGATAAAATACCAAGAAGTGCTATGCCTGCTATTATAATTAATGTTATTTTTAATGGTCTCTTCATAATTATTTATTAATTGTTGTTATAAGTCTTGTGTGAACCATATGACGAAGCTTAGACTTGGCATTACCCTGACATGTGTACAGTGTAAGGAGCTTGTCGTCGGCAAAGGCCTTGACACCGGTGTCATATAATTCAATTTCTTTAAGATAATCAAGGAAATCCTGCTTGGTGTATCCTGATGGAAAACTAATACGGAATGCATTAGGGTGTTCGTCATAATATACATCTGTTATTGAGAATATCTCGTATACATTGACTCTGTCTTCCATATAGATATACACATAGTTATTGTGCTTCTCTGCCTGTGTTTTGAAGAAATCTTCGTCATCGTATTTTAACAGATTGGCGAACATCGAGCCGTCGTCCATTCTGTGACCGTAGATGAGACTTCTGTCATCTTCAAAGTTACTGTTGTGTTCATAACCAAGATATATGGCACCTGACCAGCTGGTTGAATGAGTAATATCATGTTCCAGATAGTAGTCATTGTCCGTATGCTGAACTACAGGATATGTGATACCGAGAGAAGGGATGTCCACCCATGCAACTGTGTCACTGTTAATTGCCTTTAATTCATCAAAGTCAATGTTGAGGTGAGGGTTGATGTTCTCGTGATGCTGACCATCCTTGTCCTCAGCTGCGGTGGTAGTAGTGTCTTCTATGTCAACAACATCATCTTTAATCTGGTCGTTACGTTCCCTTTCGTTTTTGTATCTCTGGAATGTAGATACAAGTTTTACTGCGGATATGATAAAAATAATCACTGCCAATGCCAGGATGACATATCGAATCTTATCGCCCTTCGTAAAATGAAATTTACGGTTGTCAGGCTCTAAGGTATGATTGTCCTTATCTACAGTTACATCTTCGTTAAGAAGAATCTCTATGTCATTGTCAGTATTATTGTTGGTATCATTTTCAATAGAAGAGGCAGCTTCGTCTTCCTTAGCTGCCTCATTAGTTGCAGTGTCTGTATCTTCAGAAACATCAACGATTTCAATATCATCTATAATTTCGTTAGTATTTTCTTCAGAATTGTTCATTGTCAAATCTCCATGCAACAATATTAATTAAATTCACGCTTTGCCTACTGAACCGAATAATTCCATCTTCTCTTTAACAGTAGCTTTGATTGCATCAAATCCAGGAGCAAGAAGCTTACGAGGGTCAAATCCCTTTCCTTCAAGATCCTTACCTGCTTCGATGTACTTACGTGTTGCATCAGCAAAAGCAAGCTGGCATTCTGTGTTAACGTTAATCTTAGCAACTCCGAGTGAGATTGCCTTCTGAATCATATCAGCAGGGATACCTGTTCCACCGTGAAGTACGAGTGGCATATCACCTGTTAACTCCTTAATTGAAGCAAGTGTTTCGAAGCTGAGACCCTGCCAGTTAGCTGGGTACTTTCCATGGATGTTACCGATACCTGCAGCGAGCATTGTTACGCCGAGATCAGCAACTGCCTTACATTCGTTAGGATCTGCACATTCACCTGCACCAACAACACCGTCTTCTTCACCACCGATTGAACCAACTTCTGCTTCAATTGACATTCCCATAGCCTTAGAAACTGCAACAAGTTCCTTAGTCTTAGCAATGTTCTCTTCGATTGGGTAGTGTGAACCGTCGAACATGATTGATGTGAAACCAGCCTTGATGCACTTGTAGCATCCTTCGTATGTTCCATGATCTAAGTGTAATGCAACAGGAACTGTGATTCCTAAGCTTTCGTCCATAGCCTTAACCATGGCTGCTACAGTTTCAACGCCTGTCATATATTTACCTGCACCTTCAGATACACCGAGGATAACAGGTGAGTTTAATTCCTGAGCTGTAAGGAGAATTGCCTTAGTCCATTCAAGGTTGTTAATATTGAACTGGCCTACTGCGTACTTGCCTTCAACGGCTTTCTTGAGCATCTCTTCTGCTGTAACTAACATAAAAAATTACCTCCAAAAATAAAATTCACTTCATTATATCATATAAAATGTTAATTAACAAATATTTTATAATGTGTTATACTGTTTCAGGTTCCGGATAGTCAACTCCGAAAGTATCAACTGTAACAGACTTGATACGCTGTTCTTCAAGTGGTCTGTCATTCCAGTCAGTACGAACCTCAGCGATTGTGTTGATTACGTCAAGGCCTGTAATAACCTTTCCGAAACCTGCATATGAGCCATCAAGATGTGGAGATGTCTCATGCATAATGAAGAACTGAGAACCTGCTGAGTCAGGGTCCATAGCTCTTGCCATAGAAAGCACACCAGGTGTATGCTTAAGATTGTTGGTAAATCCGTTAAGATTAAATTCACCCTTGATTGAATAACCAGGACCGCCCATTCCGGTACCCTGTGGGTCACCGCCCTGAATCATAAATCCGCGAATAACTCTGTGGAATATAAGTCCGTTATAAAAACCTTTCTTTACAAGGCTTATAAAATTGTTCACCGTATTAGGTGCGATTTCAGGATATAATTCAGCTTCAAAAGTGCTTCCGTTATCCATTTCAAATTTTACAAGTGGATTCTGTGCCATTTGAATATACTTCCTTCCTATAGATATAATACCTATTTTAAGCATAAAAAAGGAGTTAAGTCAATGCTAAAAAAAATACAAGTATCAACGATAGACGGCTATGGTATACTTTTTGCTACAGACGATGAAAATACAGCTAAAAAAATGATTGAATCAGGCGAAGCAGTGCTCTACGTATGTGAAGATGTAGAAAATGTTCCTTTTATCGATGGTGTAAAATATATAACAGATGACATTGACGGATGTGATGAGAGTTATCTTCGTATGGCGTACGCAAGACAAAAGAATCTGCCTTTTCAGGTAGCAGAAACTGAGCGGACTGTCATAAGGGAAATTACAGTGTCGGATTTGCCGGAACTGTATCAGGTATATGATGACGATGAGGTCAGAAGATATATGGAACCTCTCTATGAGTATGATAAGGAAAAAATTTATACGGAAAATTACATTGCCAATATGTATGGCGTATGCGGGTATGGACTTTGGCTTGTATTTGATAAAGCAACAGGAAAGATGGCAGGCAGGGCAGGAATAAGTGTAAGGCAGATAGATGGGGATTATTATAATGAACTGGGGTATGTAATAAGGAAAGAATTCAGACGAAAAGGATATGCATACGAAGTATGTAAGGCAATACTTGATTATGCATCAGAGAATCTTCATATATATAATCCGGTTATAGTTACAGAGACCGCTAACAAAGCTTCTAAAGGCCTTGCAGATAAACTTGGCTTCAGAGAGTTAGGTACAACAGTTATGAATGAAAAAGAGTATGCAATATATCAAATTTAAAAAGTTAATTTTTTTTCAAAAAAGTACTTGATTTATTTGAAATGTTAGTATATAATCCATATTGTTGTTTACGGAGATATTCCGAAGCAGAGAATAGTGGGCTATAGCCAAATGGTAAGGCACTGGACTCTGACTCCAGCATTTACAGGTTCGAGCCCTGTTAGCCCAGCTAAGCACCATGAATTATTTCGTGGTGCTTTTTTTCTAATTATGTTAGGAGAAAAGAAATGATTTTTGAAACAGACGGAAAAATTCGATACAGCGAAGTAGATTCGGATGGAAATCTTACAATTGATAATATGGTTAACTATCTTCAGGATGTAACAATGCTTCATTCTGAGGCGGTTAATATGGGAGCAAGTGAGATTGCAAGAACAGGATGTGTATGGTTCCTTTCTACATGGCAGGTTGATATAATCAGAACTCCGAGAATATACGAAAATGTCCGTATTAAGACTAATCCTTATGAGTTCAAGGGCTTTTTTGGCAATAGAAATGTATGGATTGAAACAGAGGACGGAGAGGTTCTTGTTAAAGCTAACGCAATATGGATATATCTTAATGTTGAGACGAAGGTTCCTGTAAGGGTGAAGGAAGCGGCAATGGCACCTTATATGCCTTTTGAGCCTAAGATTGATATGGAATATGCATCAAGAAAGATTCCGATGCCACAGGAAGGATTTGAACCACTTGATCCTATCCCTGTTAGAGAGGATAATCTTGATACCAATAAACATGTTAACAACTGCCAGTACATTAAGACAGCAATGGTGGCAGCCGGAATATATAAGATGCCTAAGCGCCTTAGATCAGAGTACAAGAAATCAGCGCTTCTTGGCGACGTATTTTATCCTTATGTTCATAAGGAAGATAATGTGATATATGTTGACCTTCGCAGTAACGAAGGCGAATCATACGCAACAGTAGTTTTTGAATACTAAGAAAGAGGAAGTGCGCCCGATGATAGAAATAGGAAAGAAACAATCATTAATGGTGGTTAAGAGAACAGATTTTGGCGTATATCTTGGAAATGAACAGGACAAGGTTCTTTTGCCTGCCAAATTTGTAGACGAAGATGTTGAAATCGGTGATGCACTGACTGTTTTTGTATACAGAGATTCTATGGACAGACTTATTGCCACTACTTTGGAGCCAATTATCACAATCGGTGAAGTTAAGAAGCTTAAGGTTAAGCAGATTACGAAGATAGGTGCTTTTCTTGACTGGGGACTGGAAAAAGACCTTTTCCTACCATTTAAGGAGCAGACCACAAGGGTAAAAGAAGGCGTGGCGTATCCGGTGGCTTTGTATGTTGATAAGTCTGGAAGACTGTGTGCCACAATGAAATTGTATCCTTACCTTAAGACAACTACAGTTTACCAGGCGGGAGATATGGTTAAGGGTATTGCCTACGAGCATATTGAAAAATTTGGTATGTTTGTTGCCATAGATGGTATTTTTCAGGGACTGATACCTAAGAAGGCTTTGTACGGCAGAGTGGAAATCGGAGATGAGATAAGTGCTACCGTAGCCAAAGTTACAGAGGATGGCAAAATAGAGCTTGCAATCAGGCAGCCGGCATATCTTCAGATTGAGGATGATGCAGACAAGATTCTTAAGGCGGTAGAGATGAACGACGGCTTCCTTCCTCTTAATGACAAATCTGACCCTGATTTAATTAAACAGGAATTTGACATGAGCAAGGCTGCTTTTAAGCGTGCCTGCGGTCATCTTTTGAAACAGGAAAAAATATATATCCGTGAGAACGGAATCGAAAGGAGATAATATATGAAGAATGTAATCGTTACAGACAAGGCACCAAGTGCTATCGGACCTTATTCACAGGCAATTGAAGTAAATGGTATGGTATATACATCAGGAGTAATTCCGGTTAATCCTGAGACAGGAGTTGTTCCTGAGGGCGTCGAAGCACAGGCAACACAGGCATTCACTAACCTTACCAATCTTGTGGAAGCTGCCGGAACAGATATGAGCAAAGTTGTTAAGACAACTGTATTTATCAAAGAAATGGATGATTTTGCAACAATCAACCAGATATATGCAAAATTCTTCAAAGAGCCATATCCATCAAGATCATGTGTGGAAGTAGCAAGACTTCCTAAGGATGTTCTTCTTGAGATTGAAGCAATTGCGGTAAAATAGATTAGTTAAAGCCTTGCGAGTCGTATGATTCACAAGGCTTTCTTATTAGTTTTTGAAAAATGCAACCGCTATTGCACCCGGACCAGCATGGGTACCGATTACACTGCCGATTGTAGTGTACCTTACGGATTCAAGGTTGCTATCCCAGATATGGCGGCTATCCTCAATATATTTTTTCAAAAGGATATCTGAAAGTCCGGAATATCCAAGGAGTACCGGCTTTGAAAAATCAATGCCACCTGCTTTTTCAATTTCCTGTACAAGAAGGTTGTTACCCATTTTGGAACCTCTTGCTTTTCCTAACATATTGATTTCACCGTCAGTAACTGAAATTACAGGCTTGATGTTGAGCAGTGTACCCGCAAAAGCTACTGTTTTGGATATTCGTCCACCCTTTTTCAGGTATTCAAGGGTATCAACAAGGGCAACGATATGGATTTTTTTCTTATCTTCTTCCAATTTCTTGGCAATTGTTTCGGCATCCATTCCTTCATCTATATATTTTAATGCGAGCTCTGTCAAAATACTGCTTCCGATGGTAACGGTTCCGCTGTCAACTACATATATATTCTCGTATTCCTCAGCCGCGATTACCGCGCTCTGATATGTCCCTGAGAGTTTGGATGAGAGTGTAATAACTACTGCACTTTCTCCGGCAGCTTTGATTTCGTCAAAGGCCTTCATAAAGGTGTCAGGATTTGCCTGGCTGGTAGCTGGAAGTACATCACTTTCAATGAGTTTCTCATAAAAGGTTTTGTGGTCAATAGTTACCCCGTCAAGGTATTCCTCTTCGCCAAAACGTACTATAAGTGGGATTACTTTTACTCTGTCCCTGTACTCGGGCATTAATTCTGTTGTTGAATCTACTATAATTCTTGTATTCATATATTTGTCATCTCCTTGCAACTGCATCTAAACTGTTACTGATAATTGTCAGGCTACGGTAAAATTCAACCCGTTCTTCCTCTGTCAGTTCCCCACTGATTTCATCCAGTACTCCATTAATTTTTTCTGATATTTTGCGGCTTACTGTCACACCTTTTTCTGTAAGTGTCAGCGTACTTCTGTAGTACTTAGGAGTCTTGGACTGGCGGGTCAGGTATCCGTTAGTCTCAAGATATTCAAGTGCTCTGGAAATTGTTGCCTTATCCTCGGCACAACGCTCACATAGGTCTGTAGCTGTTAATCCATCTCCGGAATATAAATAGTACAGACAGGAAACATGGGAACTTCTAAGGTTATATTCTGCCATTTCCTGATTTTTTATTTTACGGATATTTCTGCTTATTCGGTTGATAAGCACGGTGAATGTCTCAAATCTTTCCTGCATCTGAATTCTCTCCTTGTAGTTGTTGATGTTTCAACAAGTGTGAAGTATAAAGGAAAGTTGTTGAAATGTCAACAAGTATTTTGGAAAACAAAAAAGTCCTGCAATTTCTCGCAAGACTTTTTATGGTTAATATATTTTATATCCTATTGTCTGAAAATATCAGTTATACAAGGATTTCATTCTCTTCTAATATTTCTTTTGCTCTAAGATAGTCTTCCATTGTCTCCTCAAGAATATCAAGCGCCTCCTCTAAAGAAACTCCTGTATTATTCATACATTTATCAACATGATTAACAAGTGAATTAGCTCTCTCAATCTCCTTGCCAATCTCCTTGCCAATCTCTATTCCTATCTCCTTACCAATCTCCTTGCCCTCATCAATATTATCCCAATAGTTGGCCATATGCATCATATATTCAGTCCTCCATTCCTTATTGTGTCTCGCATCCTTAACTGCTTTATCGAGACTATCTGACAGAGTCCCGCCTACAGTTCCATCCTTAACATAATCAAGAAATTCGTTAGCATCCTCATTAAGTTCATCCGATTTACCCATAACATTATATATCAGAATGGTTCTCTTATCACCAAGTGGGAATTCACCCTTCTTACCACTTCTGTTACTAAAATCGTAACATCGCTCGCCTCTTCCAAAAGGAACAAAGGTACAGATAAATATAACATAGCTTTCCTTAAGCTGTGAAAACCTGTATCCCGCATCCATCATACTTAAGTCAATCATGGACTGATAGTAACGGG
>JAZQKW010000094.1:0-17346 GCA_045542375.1 Butyrivibrio sp. | reverse complement strand
GACCTACAACGAATCCTTTGATTTCGAGAATTACCGTAGTTGTTGAAGCAGACGAGGATACTCATGAACAGGTTATTAAGCAGCTTGGCAAGTTAGAAGATGTTATTGAGATTGAAGAACTTGATGCAGATAATTCTGTATTCAGAGAGTTGATTTTGGTAAAGGTAGCGGTTAACGAGATTCAGAGACCGGAGATTGTATCTATAGCAGATATTTTCAGGGCCAAGATTGTAGGTGTTAATAAGGACTCTATGATGATTGAGTTAACAGGTGATGCATCTAAGATAGATGCTTTTCTTGAACTTCTTGTTGGATATGAGATTTTAAGTATCGCAAGAACAGGACTTACGGGACTTAGTCGTAAGTAATTATACGATTTTAACCGGCATGGCCGGATGAAATACTTTTTATGTTTTAAATCAGGAGGAATTTTTAAAATGTCAGAAGCAAAGATTTATTATCAGAAAGATTGTAACTTATCTTTATTAGATGGAAAGACAATCGCAGTTATCGGTTATGGTAGCCAGGGACATGCACACGCATTAAATGCTAAGGAGTCAGGATGTAACGTAATCATCGGTCTCTATGAAGGAAGCAAGTCATGGGCTAAAGCTGAGAAGCAGGGATTTGAAGTATACACAGCAGCAGAAGCAGCTAAGAAGGCTGATATCATTATGATTCTTATCAATGATGAATTACAGGCTGATATGTACAAGAGAGATATCGAACCTAACCTTGAAGCAGGTAATATGTTAATGTTCGCTCATGGTTTCAACATTCATTTCGGATGCATTAAGCCACCTGCTAATGTAGACGTAACAATGATCGCTCCTAAGGGACCTGGACACACAGTACGTTCAGAGTATCAGGCAGGAAAGGGTGTTCCTTGTCTCGTAGCTGTAGAGCAGGATGCAACAGGTAAGGCTTTAGATATGGCTTTAGCTTATGCATTAGCTATCGGTGGAGCAAGAGCCGGAGTTCTTGAGACAACATTCAGAACAGAAACAGAAACAGACCTTTTTGGTGAGCAGGCAGTACTTTGCGGTGGTGTATGTGCATTAATGCAGGCTGGTTTCGAAACACTTGTTGAAGCTGGATATGACCCAAGAAATGCTTACTTTGAATGTATTCATGAAATGAAGCTTATCGTAGACCTTATTTACCAGTCAGGTTTTGCAGGAATGCGATATTCAATCTCTAATACAGCAGAATATGGTGATTACATAACAGGACCTAAGATTATCACAGAAGATACTAAGAAGGCAATGAAGAAAGTTCTTTCTGATATTCAGGACGGAACATTCGCTAAGGATTTCTTATTAGATATGTCAGATGCAGGTCGTCAGGTTCACTTTAAGGCTATGAGAAAGTTAGCTGCTGAACATTCATCTGAAAAGGTTGGCGAAGAAGTTCGTAAACTTTACAGCTGGAACAACGAAGAAGAAAAGTTCATTAACAACTAATATGATTTTAGGTGGCTATCGTGTCTGTCAGATACGATAGCCTATTTAAAAAGAAAGGCGGAATAGTTATGGGAATGACTATGACACAGAAGATTCTCGCTGCACATGCGGGACTCTCTGAAGTATGTGCAGGTCAGCTTATTGAAGCTAAACTTGACCTGGTTCTTGGAAATGATATTACTTCACCTGTTGCCATTCATGAAATGGATAAGATGAAGATTGATACAGTATTTGATAAGGATAAAATAGCACTTGTTCCTGATCATTTTGTTCCTAATAAGGATATTAAATCAGCTGAACATTGTATGTGTGTTAGAAATTTTGCAAAACAGCATGATATTACTAATTATTTTGAAGTAGGTGAAATGGGTATTGAACATGCTCTTTTGCCGGAAAAAGGACTTACAGTTGCAGGAGATGTAGTAATCGGTGCAGATTCACATACATGTACATATGGTGCCCTTGGCGCATTTTCAACAGGTGTTGGTTCAACTGATATGGCAGCGGGTATGGCAACAGGACTTGCATGGTTCAAGGTACCATCAGCTATCAAATTTGTGCTTACCGGAAAGCCTGCTAAGTGGATAAGCGGTAAGGATATTATATTACATATCATTGGTATGATTGGCGTTGATGGAGCATTATACAAATCAATGGAATTTGTTGGTGATGGTATTAAATATCTCACAATGGATGATAGATTCTCAATTGCAAATATGGCTATCGAAGCAGGTGGAAAGAATGGTATATTCCCTGTTGATGAGCTTGCCATTGAGTATATGAAGGAGCACTCAACTAAGCCTTACACAATTTATGAGGCGGATGAGGATGCTGTATATGATGAAGAATATGTAATTGACCTTTCAACACTTAAGCCAACAGTTGCGTTCCCTCATCTTCCTGAGAATACGCATACGGTTGATGAAGGTTTTGATATTTCGATTGATCAGGTTGTAATCGGTTCATGTACTAATGGACGTCTTGATGACCTTAGAATTGCTGCTAAGATTCTTGAAGGACATAAGGTTAAAAAGGGTGTAAGAGTTATTATTATTCCTGCAACTCAGAAGATATATCTTCAGGCTATGGAAGAGGGTCTTATTAAGACATTTATCGAGGCTGGTGCAGTTGTAAGTACACCTACCTGTGGACCATGTCTTGGCGGATATATGGGAATTCTTGCAAAGGGTGAGAGATGTATTTCTACAACTAACAGAAACTTCGTAGGAAGAATGGGACATGTAGAATCTGAGGTATATCTTGCAAGTCCTGCTGTTGCAGCTGCAAGTGCCATTACAGGTAAAATTTCATCACCGGATGAGATATAGGAGGTAAGGTTATGAAAGCACATGGAACAGTTTTTAAATATGGAGATAACGTTGATACTGATGTAATCATTCCTGCAAGATATCTTAATTCGTCAGATCCTGCAGAGCTTGCAACTCACTGCATGGAAGATATTGATAAGGATTTCGTGAAAAATGTTAAGAAGGGTGACATTATTGTTGCTGATAAGAATTTTGGCTGTGGTTCATCAAGAGAGCATGCACCTATAGCTATTAAAGCAGCAGGTGTAAGTTGCGTAATTGCGGAGACATTCGCAAGAATTTTCTACAGAAATGCCATCAATATAGGTCTTCCTATTATTGAATGCAAGGAAGCTTCGGCGGGAATCGAGAACGGAGACGAAGTTGAAATTGATTTTGACAGTGGAATGATTTATAACATAACAAAAAATACCAGCTACAAGGGACAGGCATTTCCTGAATTTATGCAGAAAATTATTGCGGCAGAGGGACTTATTAATTACATTAATAATAAGTAATCAGTCGGTAGTATAATTTCTGATTCGAGCTGATATTTTAACTGAGTTATATATTGAAGCATAAGCAATCGCAGAAAGGCTTTCCGGATAATTTTCCGGGAAGCTTTTTTTGACCCCTTTTTCCCGTAAAATATGGGAAGCTTTATTGTAAGCAATGGCAGCTTCATCTTCGCTGTTATACGTTCCAATCACATAATCTCCATTGATGTGGATTATTGCTTTGAAGCGTTCTCTATTATTATGAATTATGCGGCGAACACCATAGTATTTATTGATTATAACGATATTACCATAGCGGAAATCATGACGGTTATCGTTGACAAAATAATAGTCACGTCCCAGAACTGCATGTTCTCTGATGCCGTATCTTGAAAGTATATTAACCTGCATTCCGTAGTCTGCCACAAAAAGATGATTGCCACGTTTCATTATTGATTTGGTTGAATAATAGAATAAATCGTCTGCATCAAAGGTGAGAATAGTATCTCTGTCAACATAATACATAAAATGCTTTTTAAATAGGTAAATAGGGGATTTAAAATAAATATGGTTATCTCTAAGATTAACAAGAGATACATATTTTCTAAAGCTGAGAGCCATAGTGTCAGAATAATCATCAATTCCTGCAGTGCTCGTCATAAGTTCACAGGCTTCAATGTATGCCCTTCCGGCATCGTCGGAGTTATTATAGCTTCCCAGACTGATGTGCTTACGACTAACGGTTATGCCGGCACGAAAGCTTGGAGTTCCGTTTTTCAGTTGTGTTTCGTAAACGCCGGTAATTTCCTTCATTGAATGTTATCCTTTCAAAAAATGTATGAATGTATTATAACATAATGTTTTCGTTCATAATAGAAAAAAAGAAAATATTTATGTATTTTCGAGAATAATTAAATGATATTCATAGGTGCTAAGAGCTATAATGTAGGTAGTAATATGGTTGGTGGTGTTTTAAAACTTAATAACGAATGTATTGGAAGGAGGCTATGATATAATGATTATATCAAAACGTACTGAGTGCAGTTAAAGGCTAAGAATTTTATGAAAGGGCTTTGTCTCTTCTTATGTGTGACATTAGTCGCCGGCGTGATAACATTTTTTAACAGTTCACATATTATGAATGTTCATGCGGCAACTGAATCTCAGAAGAACATAGTAGCAAGGGCTGATTACCTGTATGACCAGACATGGGTGTGTCAGTCTAATGTATCAGGATGGAATTATAATTATACTTTTTATGCAGGTAATACATATCGTATACCATATGGACAGCCTATTAATTCAGGCTACTATATCGGATATGGTGTTTCAGTAGATGACTTTATGAATTCTGCTAATACATATGGAAGCGTATATTATAATTCAAGGTCTACTTATGGCAGTACATCATCTGTATATTATGCAACAGATTGTTCTGCTTTTGTATCATGGTGCTGGGGTGTTGATCGTAAGACAACATATTCAATTCCACAGATTTCTACATATATGGGAATGGCAACAGCATCCAATGCGTACAGTCTTCAGTTAGGAGATTGTCTGAATTCTAATGATGTTGGGCATGTTGTTTTAGTAACAGGTCTTACATATGACAGTAATGGTAATCTTACACAGATTGAGATTACAGAACAGACACCTCCACAGTTAAAGAGATCATATTATACACCTGCATCTTTGGGTGCAAAATATGGCTCATATTATGGTATTTACAGATATTACGGAGCAGTACCTAAGGCTCCGGGAAATTACTCAACGGGTGAAACGGAGAGCTCTACAGGTAGTAACAACAATAACACTGGCCAGTATTACCCAGCATGTGGATCTTCATACACCAGCTTTTATCCGGCAATGGAATCTTTGGGATATTCTGTAGATTGGGAACTTCATTGCGAAATTGCTGAAGCCAATGGAATTACTGATTTTTCAGGAACAGTTGAGCAGAATACACAGTTGCTTAACCTTTTAAAGGCAGGAAGATTAGTTGTTCCGGGAACTCAGAGCAGCGGAAATTCAGGTTCTACAGGTACTGTAGTAACAGATGGTAAGAACGGCTATGAAAGAGGATATAAAGGTGGAATGGCAGGAACAGGTAACTATGAAGCCTTTGGTCTTGACATATCATCTTATCAGGCAGGAGAGATTAATTTTAATCATATTAAGGCCGCAGGTTACGATTATGTTATTTTAAGAGCCGGAACAACCAAGGGTAAGGATACATATTTTGATACTTTCTATAATCAGGCTAAGGCCGCAGGTCTTGATGTAGGCGCATATTATTATTCGTATGCTACCAATACATCAACAGCCAAGAGTGATGCTGAGAATATGTTAAAATATATTTCGGGCAAGACTTTTGAATATCCGATGTATTTTGATTATGAGGATGCTTCACAGCAGACGTTAAGTAGCTCTTTGTCTGAACAGATATGTCTTACATTTATGGACAGACTGGCAGAAGAGGGTTACCTGGTAGGTATGTATACAGGACAGTATTTTTCTACAAAATTACCTCTTGATACAATTTGTGACAAGTACGAAATATGGATTGCCCATTATCTTGGTAGTGGTACAGGATATGATGGAACAGATGATTATTATAAATATGGACCATCATATGCAAGCAAATATGGAATGTATCAGTATACAGATTCCGTAAGATTTTCATACGGCGGATATTCATGGGGTCCATACGATGGAGATATCGCGTATAAGGATTATCCTACTATCTGTAAGACATATGGATTCAACGGATATGAACCAGCCATAACAACTACTACGACAACAAGTGACTATCTGAATAAGTGTGAATATTATCCTTCACATTGCCAGATAAAGATTAAGACAGCAACTGAGATATATAGTGAACCTCGTTCGGCTAAGAGTGGCAATACTTCAGAGATACTTGAGACAGCTCCTCTTGATACTGTATATACTGCAACAGGATTATACAAGAATACCGGAGGCAACTTGTGGTATCGTGTTACAACAAGCACCGGTGAAACAGGTTATATCTATTCAGGAAGAACAACTTTTGTAAAGAAACTTAATTCTGATATTAAGATTGCTGACTATGATGTTCCTAATGGGCATGTTAAAGGAAATGTATTCCTTGTTACAGGAGAAATCAGTGCGGATTACAATAAGCTTGAAAAAGCTAATGTAAGCATATATCAGGGTATTGGAACTTCAGGAAATATGATTACCGGAGGTTTTGATAAAGTTACTGATAATAAGTATGTGTTAGATAATAGCTCAATTGATGAGGCAACAGCTTTTGATAAATTAGGAAACGGACAGTATACCTATGTTATTCAGGCAACTTATTCAAGCTATTATGCTAAGACAACTAAGGAAGTTGCTGTAGTAAGTGGTAGCAAGACCTTGAAGAAGGAATATTTTGTGGTTATTCCTTCAAAGGTTAATCAGAGCACTTGCAGTCATAATAACACTACAACAGTTATTAAAGAGGCTACATGTACTGCTAATGGTTCATCTGTAACTACTTGTTCTAAATGTGGTCTTACCACTAAAGAGACCATCAAGAAGGGTCATACATATGGTAAGTATGTTGTAATCAGTGAAGCTACATGTACTGAAAGCGGCTCTAAGGCGAAGACATGTAGTGCATGCGGAAAAGTATACACCAAGGAAATAGCAGCTACAGGACATAATTGGCAGGAAGCAACATATAAAGCACCGAAGACTTGTACGAACTGTGGAGAGACTTCGGGCGAAGTGTTAAGGAATGATGCATATTTTGATAAGTGCACTTTCTATCCATCATACTGTCAGATTAAGATTAAGACAGCAACTGATATTTACAGTGAACCACGAAGTGCTACTGACAAGAACACTTCAGCGGCATTGGAGGCTGCACCATTAGGAACAGTATATGAGGTTACAGGCCTTTATAAAAATAGTGGTGGTAATCTGTGGTATCAGGTAAAGACAAGTACCGGTCGTGATGGATACATATATTCAGGACGTACGACTTACGTTAAGGAGTTGTATTCTGATATTAAGTTAACACAGTGTGAAGTGCCTACTGTTCACAAGGAAGGAAATATATTTACCGTATCAGGTGTTATTTCTTCCAGCTACAATAAATTGAATAAGGCTAGGGTATATGTATATTCCGGAAAAGGAACATCAGGTACCAAAGTGCTTAGTAGTACAGATACAATCAAGAATAATTCTTATGTGTTGAACGACAGCTACATAGATAATAATGTATATTTTGACCGACTTGATGCGGGAGAGTATACATACGTTATTCAGGCAACTTATTCAAACTATTATGCAAAGACAACCAAGGAACTTGGGGTATACAATAGTACCAGAACCTTGAAGAAAGTGTACTTTACAGTAACACCATAATAAAGATTTAACAATTATGAAAAATGTAAGAAGTGAATCTTCTTACATTTTTCTTTTTGCGTAAAGGTTGAAAAATGGAAAAAAATACCTAATTTATCAGTTTTATCCCCCACTTTCAAACTTTTTTTGGCTGTTTTTTGGGATGAAATTGCATAATTTCACTATAACCTGCAATATCATTTGTTTTGTTTGGAGAATTATGATAGTTATTTTGCACAAAAAAAGAATGTGAATGAGAGGAAAATTGTGCAAAATAACAGACATAATTGTTACAAAATTATTACAGTGGTGTTTTTTGCCAAAATTCACTGTTTTGATTGACACATTTTTTTGAGCTTGTCTATAATCGCATATGTAAGAGGGAAAAATGGTAAGAAAAGGAATGAAATTATGAAATTTAAGGTAATTGCCGGCCTCGTGGCCATCGGAGCGGTTTCTTTTGTAAGTTCTTTCTTTGAAAAACTTCCAAGTAATACCGCTACAGAAAAACCGGAAGAGTACAAGGAACTTTTGTTAGCACCTATTGAAAAGGTGGAGCACAACTATGTTCAGGGTTCTTTTGGAACAGTAGGACTTTCCGGAATTAAGATTGAAATTGAAAAGGAAACAGAAGCTGAGGTTCAGACAGAGGTAGAAACTGAAACAGAAACACAGACAGAAGCACAGACAGAAGCACAGACTGTTCCACAGAGAGTTGTGGCATGCTCAGATGAAGATTATTATAATTTACTTAGAATAGTTGAAGCTGAAGCAACAGGTGGGGATGTAACATCCAAAATGCTGGTAGCCAATGTTATTATTAACAGAGTTAACAGCCAGAGATTCCCGGGAACTATTACAGAGGTTATTTTCCAGGGAAATGGTGAGCAGTTCCAGCCTATTGCAGACGGAAGATTTTATACGGTTAACGTAACCGCATCAACCATCGAAGCTGTTGAAAGAGCTTTGTGTGGTGAAAACAATGCACAGGGCGCGTATTTCTTTGCTGCAACCGCAAGTGTTAACGCAGGCGGATGGCATAGCAGATGTCTTACAAGACTTTTTGAATACGGCGGACATGTGTACTTTACATTTTAATATATAATTATGAAGAAACGGATTGGAGATAATGGTCTCTAATCCGTTTTTTCGTTGACTTTATGAATAAGGATATATATATTATAAGTAACATATTTTGGAGGTAAGCCGATGAAAACATTAATTGTAGTGGATATGCAGAATGATTTTATAGATGGGGCGTTAGGAACAGCCGAAGCGGTAGCTATAGTGCCTAATGTCTGCAGTAAGCTTGAAGAAGCAAGAAATGCCGGTTCTCAGATTATATTTACAAGAGATACTCATTTTGAGAATTATATGGAGACTGAGGAAGGTAAGAATCTGCCGGTGCCTCATTGCATTAAGGGGACTAAGGGATGGGAGATTACTGAAAAGCTTCCTGTTAAAGATACAGACACGGTTATTGATAAAATAACCTTTGGTCATGTGTGGTCTGCTGATATGATTAAGGGTAGTGAAATTGAGCTTATTGGTCTGTGCACGGATATATGCGTTATATCCAATGCACTTGGTATTAAAGCAGTGTTGCCGGAGGTGCCTGTTACCGTGGACGCTTCCTGTTGTGCAGGGGTAACACCGGGGTCACATAAGAATGCTCTTGAGGCTATGAAGATGTGTCAGGTAAAAATCATTAACGAGTAATTGACGATAATAATTCTTCTATGCTATAATGTTTGAAATTTGAAAAAAAGGTGGTACTTAAAATGAGTCTTTTATATACAAGTACAAGAAGCAATGATGTGAAGGTAACAGCTTCACAGGCTATTTTAAAGGGACTTGCTGCTGACGGAGGATTATTTGTTCCTGAAGCACTTCCTACAATGGATGTTTCACTTGAAGAACTTGCGAAGATGGATTATAAGCAGGTTGCATACGAGGTAATGAAGTTATTTATAACTGACTTTACTGAAGAGGAACTTAAGAATTGTATTAATAAGGCATATGATTCTAAGTTTGATACAGAAGAGATTGCACCAATGGTTAAGGCTGACGGTGCTTATTATCTTGAGTTATTCCATGGTGCAACAATTGCATTCAAGGATATGGCCTTATCAATCCTTCCACATCTTCTTACAACAAGTGCTAAGAAGAATGATGTTAAGAATGATATCGTAATTCTTACTGCAACATCAGGTGATACAGGAAAGGCAGCACTTGCAGGCTTTGCAGATGTTCCTGGTACTAAGATTATTGTATTTTATCCTAAGCATGGTGTAAGCCCAATTCAGGAAAAGCAGATGGTTACTCAGAAGGGTGACAATACATATGTTGTAGGTATTGAAGGTAACTTTGATGATGCTCAGACAGGCGTTAAGGTTATGTTTGGTGATGAAGAGCTTGCTAAGGAACTTGATGCGGCAGGATATCAGTTCTCATCAGCTAACTCTATTAATATAGGAAGACTTGTTCCTCAGGTTGTATATTATGTATATGCGTATACAAGACTTCTTGCTAATGAGGAAATTACACTTGGAGAGAAGATTAACGTTGTAGTTCCTACAGGTAATTTTGGTAATATTCTTGCTGCTTACTATGCTAAGAATATGGGAATTCCAATTGGCAAGCTTATCTGTGCATCTAACGAGAACAAGGTTCTCTACGATTTCTTTGCAACAGGTACATATGACAGAAACAGAGAATTTATGCTTACATCATCTCCATCAATGGATATTCTTATCTCAAGCAACCTTGAAAGACTTATCTATAGAATTGCCGGTGATGATGCAGCTGCCAATAAGGCACTTATGGACAGCCTTAAGAATGATGGTGTATATTCAATAACTGATGATATGAAGAAGGAGTTAGTTGATTTCTACGGTAGCTATGCAAGTGAAGAAGAGACAGCTAATGTTATCAAGTCAGTATATGATAACACTGGTTATGTAATTGATACACATACAGCTGTTGCTGCAGAGGTATTTAAGAAGTACACAGCAGCTACAGGTGATAACACTAAGACTGTTATTGCATCTACAGCAAGCCCATATAAGTTTACAAGAAGTGTAATGAATGCAATTGATAAAGCAAAATATGACTCAATGTCAGATTTTGAACTTGTTGACGAGCTTAGCGCAATTGCCAATGTTAAGATTCCACAGGCAATTGAGGATATCAGAACAGCTCCTGTACTTCACGATACAGTATGTGATAAGACAGAGATGCAGCAGACAGTTAAGAATATTCTTGGAATTAAATAAATGAATTATTGTGGCCCTGCCTTTATGGCAGGGCTTTTTTACGTTAGAGGGGGCGTGTTAGGGAGGGTTTATATTTGTTTGCGTTTGGACATGGAGAATGCTGTTTTTCTTGGACATATGGGAGAAAAATGACCCGAAAATGTCCAAGCGTTGCCCCCTAAGCAAGCGTTGCCCCTAAGCAAGCGTCAATCCACCTCTAACTTACATCTTCTTTTCATATACAAACATATGATGTATAATTGCAAATAGAGGAGTGGTGATATGTTAGCTATTTATAACGGAAAAGAATATATGTGTATATGCATCCTCTCAACATGGATATAGTGAAGAATTTATTGAGGTTATTTTAAAAGGACAAGTGGGAAGAGATATATACTCGTGGTGCAAACAGGAAGTGTTTACAGGGTTTCACTATGTTGTAGAGGATTTTGTGGAAAATGGGAATCCTAGAAATATTAATAAAAGAATAGTGCCTGCCGGCGCAGAAGAAGTGATGAACTATTTATTGCTTACTGATTGTGAAATGAAGTAAAGGAGAATGATTGAAAATGATTTCATTTGAAAGTGATTATACAACAGGGGCGCACCCTAATATATTAAAGCGTTTGACAGAAACTAACTATGAGTTTTTGTCAGGTTACGGAACGGACCATTACTGCGAGAGTGCAAGGGAGAAGATTCGCACGGCTTGTGAGTGCCCGGAGGCAGATGTACATTTTCTTGTGGGAGGAACACAGATTAATGCACTTGTTATTTCAGCAATGCTACATGACTACGAGGGAGTAATTGCAGCAGACACAGGGCATGTAAGCGTGCACGAAGCCGGTGCTATTGAATATACAGGGCATAAGGTACTTACTTTGCCACATTATGAGGGGAAGCTAATGGGGAAGGATTTGAAGGATTATCTGGAAAGATTCTATAATGACGGAAATCATGAGCATATGGTATTTCCGGGAATGGTGTATATATCATATCCAACTGAAAATGGCACCATATATAGTAGAGAAGAGCTTGGGCAGATTTATGATATATGCAGACAATATGAAATACCTCTGTTTATTGATGGAGCAAGGCTCGGATACGGACTTATGAGTAGTGAGGCAGATATGACGCTTGCTGACATTGCGGGATTATGTGATGTGTTTTACATCGGAGGCACTAAGGTGGGTGCACTGTGTGGCGAAGCAGTAGTGTTTACCAAAAATAATACGCCGAAGCATTTTACGACTATTATTAAACAGCACGGAGCACTTCTTGCAAAAGGACGCTTGCTTGGCATTCAGTTTGACACATTATTTACTGATGATTTGTACTGGGAACTTAGCCGACATGCAATAGAAATGGCGGATAAGCTTAAAAGTGTTTTGAGGGAAAAAGGGTATTCTTTTGCCTGGGAGACACCTACCAATCAGCAGTTTGTAATCCTCGAAAATAACAAAATGAAAGAACTTAGAGAAAAGGTTGCTTTTTCATTTTGGGAAAAATATGATGAAAGCCACACCGTTGTGAGATTTGCTACAAGCTGGTCTACAACAGAAAAAGATATAGAAATGTTAAAAGAGATATTATAAAAAATGGACAAACCCACGTATTTAGTGGTAAAATAGCTTTATATTGTGTATAGCGAGGAAAGAAGAAATGGCAGTTAAAACAGACAATACATATGATGCATCCAGCATATCAATTCTTGAGGGTCTTGAAGCAGTTAGAAAGAGACCGGGAATGTATATCGGAAGCGTGTCTACTAAAGGATTAAATCACCTTATATACGAGATTGCAGATAACTCAGTGGATGAACATCTTGCAGGATTCTGTGACACCATATACGTGACTCTTAATAATGACGGAACGGCAACGATTTCAGATAACGGACGAGGAATCCCAATAGGAATTCATCCAAAGGCAGGAATACCAGCAGTAGAAGTTGTATTTACGGTACTTCATGCGGGAGGTAAGTTTGGTGACGGCGGATATAAGATATCCGGCGGACTTCATGGTGTAGGTGCATCTGTTGTTAATGCTCTTTCTGAATGGCTTGAGGTTAAGATTAAGCAGGGGGGAATAGTATACGAGCAGAGATATGAAAGAGGAAAAGTATGCTATGCTCTTAGAGAGTGCGGAACCTGCAGGAAGAACGACACAGGAACCAGCGTAACCTTTAAGCCGGATGATACTATTTTTGAAAAGACAGAGTTTAAGGGAGAAAGCATAGAAAGCAGACTTCACGAAACAGCATATCTTAATCCTGGACTTACTATTGTATACGAAGATGCAAGAAAAGGGCAGGAGAAGAAGGTTGTATTCCACGAAGAAGAAGGAATAACAGCTTATGTGAAGGCTCTTAATAATAACAAAGATACAGTACATGATGTTGCTTATTATAAAGATGTAAAAGACGGCATAGAAGTAGAATGTGCATTCCAGTTCGTAGATGAATTTCAGGAACAGATACTTGGTTTCTGTAACAATATTTACACTGCAGAGGGTGGAACACATCTTACGGGCTTTAAGACCCAGTTCACTACAGTAATTAACAAGTATGCAAGAGAGCTTGGAATCCTTAAGGAGAAAGATGCCAACTTTACCGGTGGCGACATTCGTAACGGAATGACGGCTGTAATTGCAGTAAAACATCCGGAGCCAAGATTTGAGGGTCAGACTAAGACTAAGCTTGATAATCAGGATGCGGGAAAGATTGTATCTGATGTAACAAGTGCAGAGCTTGTAAGATTTTTTGACCGTAATCTTGAGACACTTAAGAGCGTAATTGCCTGTGCGGAGAAAGCGGCTAAGATTCGTAAGCAGGAGGAAAAAGCCAAGACCAATCTTTTGGTTAAGCAGAAATTCTCATGTGATACCACAGGAAAGCTTGCTAACTGTGAGAGCCGTAATCCGGAGGAATGTGAGATTTTTATCGTAGAGGGTGATTCTGCCGGTGGCTCAGCCAAAACAGCCAGAAACAGGCGTACACAGGCTATTTTGCCTATCAGAGGTAAGATTCTTAACGTAGAGAAGGCATCAATGGATAAGGTTCTTGCCAACGCAGAGATTAAGACTATGATTACAGCCTTTGGATGCGGATTTTCAGAGGGGTATGGTAATGATTTTGATATAAGCAAATTAAGATATAATAAGATTATTTTTATGACTGATGCCGACGTTGACGGTGCACATATTGATACTCTTTTGTTGACATTTTTCTATAGATTTATGCCGGAATTAATTAAGGAGGGACATGTATATCTTGCCACACCTCCTCTATATAAGGTTGTTCCGAAGAAGGGACAGGGCGAGTACCTGTATGATGATAAGGCACTTGAAAAATATCGTAAGAAGCACGAAGGCGAGAGTTTTACTCTTCAGAGATATAAGGGATTGGGAGAAATGGATGCAGACCAGTTATGGGAGACAACACTTAATCCTGAGACAAGAATTTTGAAACAGGTAGAGATAGAAGATGCCAAGATGGCGTCAGATATTACTTCAATGTTAATGGGAACTGAAGTTCCGCCAAGAAGAGATTTCATTCATTCACACGCTCACGATGCTGAGTTAGATGTGTAGGAGGTTAGGAATGGCTGAAACAATTTTAAAAACAGAATATTCTGACATAATGCAGAAATCATACATAGATTATTCCATGAGCGTAATTACTGCGAGAGCGGTGCCGGATGTAAGAGACGGACTTAAGCCGGTTCAGAGAAGAGTGCTTTATGCCATGGATCAGCTTGGACTTAACTACGATAAGCCACATAGAAAATCGGCGCGTATCGTAGGTGATGCAATGGGTAAGTATCACCCTCATGGTGACAGCTCGATATATGAGACTCTCGTTGTAATGGAGCAGGATTTTAAGAAAGGCATGGCGCTCGTTGACGGTCACGGTAATTTTGGCTCAATCGAAGGTGACGGAGCAGCGGCAATGCGATATACGGAGGCACGTCTTAAGAAATTTACTCAGGATGTATATCTTAAGGATTTGGACAAGGATGTGGTGGATTTTGTCCCTAACTTTGATGAGACGGAAAAAGAACCATCAGTGCTTCCTGTAAGAGTACCTAATGTGCTTATTAATGGCGCAGAAGGTATTGCGGTAGGTATGACAACAAGTATTCCTACCCATAACCTTGTTGAGGTTATCAATGCGGTTGAAGCCTATATGGATAAAGAAAGTATTACCACAGATGAACTTATGGAATACCTTCCGGGACCGGATTTTCCAACGGGTGGAATCGTAATTAACAAAAGTGAATTAAGAGACATATACGATACCGGAGCTGGTAAGATTAAAATAAGAGGAAAAGTTGTTTTTGAACCGGGTAAGAAGAAATCTGACAAGGATAAATTAGTAATCACAGAGATTCCATATACAATGATTGGCGCCGGCATTTCCAAATTTATATCCGATGTTATAGACCTTGTAGAAAGCAAGAAGACACAGGATATTGTTGACGTTTCTAATGAATCTTCAAAAGAAGGTATCAGAATTGTACTTGAACTTCGTAAGAATGCGGATGTTAAGAAGCTTGAAAATCTTTTGTACAAAAAGACCAAGTTAGAGGATACTTTTGGCGTGAACATGCTTACAATAGCAAACGGACGCCCGGAAGTGCTTTCTCTTAAAGAGATAATCCGATATAACGTGGAATTCCAGTATGAAATCAATACAAGAAAATATAACACTCTTTTGAAAAAAGAGTATGCCAATAAAGAGATAAAAGAAGGTCTTATTAAGGCATGTAATATTATTGATTTAATTATTGAAATTCTGAGAGGCAGTACAAGTCTTAAGCAGGCAAAAGCATGTCTTACCTCAGGAGATACAGAAGGTATTAAATTTAAGTCTGAGCAGTCAAAGAGAGATGCTTCTAAGCTTCACTTTACAGAGAAGCAGGCAACAGCCATTCTTGAATTAAAATTATACAGATTAATAGGTCTTGAAATTGAAGCCCTTGAAAAAGAATACGAGGAAACCCTTGCAAGAATAGCAGAGTACGAGGAAATTCTTAGCAATAAGAAAGCAATGAAAAAGACTATTAAGAAGGATTTGGAAAGAATCAAGAAAGAATACGGAATGCCAAGACTTACGGTAATCGAGGATGCAGAGGCAGCGGTTTACGAAGAACCTAAGTTTGTTGAGCAGGAAGTTGTATTTATAATGGACAGATTCGGATATGCGAAGACCATTGATACAGCAACCTTTGAACGTAACAGGGATGCGGTGTATTCGGAAAATAAATACGTCTTTAACTGTATGAATACCGAGAAAATATGCATATTTACTGATAACGGTAACCTTCATCAGATTAAGGTGCTTAACGTTCCGTTTACTAAGTTTAGGGATAAGGGTACGCCGATTGACAACCTTAGTAATTACAGCAGTTCAGGTGAAGAGATTATCTACCTCTGTCCTTCATCACAGCTTGAAGGAAGAAAATACCTGTTTGTTACAGAAAAGGGTATGGTGAAGCTGGTTGACGGAAGCGAATTTGTGGCTTCTAAGAAAACAATTGCGGCCACAAAGCTTGTGGATGATGATAAGGTGTCATCTATTATTATTACGGATGCAAGAAGTATGCCGTCACAGGATAATCCGGAAGAAGCGATAATCGTAAGTAACCAGACAATAGTGCTTCAGTCTTCTAACGGATATTTTATCAAGTTCCCACTTGTTGAAATTCCTGAGAAGAAAAAAGCGGCAGCAGGAGTTAGAGGTATTAAATTAGAGTCAGGGGATAAGATAGAGGATGTATATCTTATACCTGAAGGTGCGGATATAACAATTGATTACAAGGGAAGAGAAGTATCCTTGAAGAAACTTAAGACCGCCAAGAGAGACGGTAAAGGAAC
Source organism: Butyrivibrio sp. (assembly GCA_045542375.1). Lineage (GTDB taxonomy): Bacteria > Bacillota > Clostridia > Lachnospirales > Lachnospiraceae > Eshraghiella. Next base: position 577 of record JAZQKW010000094.1, on the reverse strand, counting down.
CAAATTAAGAGCTTAATGCAGAGGAGAAATATATGTCAAAAGCAGCAGATTTAATTAAAAATATTAATAAAGTTATTGTGGGAAAAGAGGATGTAGTAGAGCTTGTTGTTACAGCTCTTGTAGCAGGAGGCCATGTACTCATGGAGGATATGCCGGGTACAGGTAAGACTATGCTTGCAAAGACTCTTGCAAAGTCTGTTGATGCAGAATTTGGACGAGTTCAGTTTACACCGGATTTACTTCCGTCAGATATTACAGGTCTTAACGTGTATAATCAGAAAACAGGTGAATTCCAGTTCTATAAGGGTCCTGTATTTTGTAATATTTTACTTGCAGATGAAATTAACAGAGCAACACCAAGAACTCAGTCAAGTCTTCTTGAATGTATGGAAGAAAAGCAGGTTACAATTGATAGAGAGACCAGAGTAATTGACAAGCCATTTTTCGTAATTGCCACACAGAATCCGATAGAGACATCAGGAACATTCCCACTGCCAGAAGCCCAGCTTGACAGATTTCTTATGAGACTTTCCATTGGAAGAATTACTCATGATGAGGAAGTGGAACTGCTTAAGCA
>JAZQKW010000093.1:0-35972 GCA_045542375.1 Butyrivibrio sp. | reverse complement strand
CACTACATTATTATACTATAATTTAAAAAGAAATGCACCTTTTCCCTTCTTAAAAATTGTTTTTTTTACCAAACAAAAAAAGCATACCGGAAAGTTCTCACCTTCTGATATGCTTTAATTAATTTCTATGTATTATTACTGTGCCTTCTTATCAAGAACGAATTCCTTGAATACAAGAAGTCCTGTGTTAAGAATTGCAGCGATAAGCATAAAGATACGTGCAGCTCTAACAACACCTAAGCCACCGCCGTAGCTTACACTTGCGCCCAAATCGCCTGCGCCCTTAGTAATTGAGTCAACAAGGATCATAATTACAATTGAAAGTACTACTGCCGGAGCTCCCCAGAACTGCTTAAGCTGTGATGCTACGATAAAAATAACTGCGAAAAGTAAAATTGCAATAGCCTTACCCTTGTCAATTGTGAAAAGATTCTCATTAAGTGGTACTCTGATTCCCATAACCTTCATTGTTACCGGAATAAATAAACCGATAATTGTTACAAGCCCCATAAGTGCCATAACATATGTAAGGTATCTTCTACCCTTGTCTGCTAAATAATTTAAAATTTTGTTTACGTCCATTTCTATTCCTCCTATATCCATTTAATGGAATACTATATATCTGGTGATTCCACCCGACAAAGACAACAATATCCCATAATTATACAATTGTCAACATATTTTTTTAATTTATTACCTTTTTCTGAGAATATCCAGGGTATGAGCTGATGCCCCAAGTATATCCTGTCTCTCACATATAGTAAGATGATATCTGATAAACATATCAAATTCTTCCTCCGTCAGAGCATTAAGATAAGGACGCATATAATTAGCCGGTCCATCAGGAGTAATAATCTGTACTCTCTCCAAATCTGCATCCTCATTAAGCCTGTTGATATTCTCCATCCTCATATAATCATACAAATCCTCTGCCTCAGAGCATATCTGAAAGTCCTCGGTAAGCTTTCCCCTATCCATACTTTCAAGAATATGCCTTTCCTTAAATCCGTAGGTTATCACGCCGTATTCATTCATTATGTACGCAACAAGAATCACTCCCCCAGTCTTACACACTCGTTTTGCCTCTGTAAGTGCTTTTAACTTATCTTCATAAGTATACAAATGATACATAGGCCCAAACAGTAGCACAACATCATAATAATTCTCAGGATATTTTTTAAGATTAAGAGCATTGCCCTGCTTAGCTTTAACAGTACTGTTCTTAGCCTTCAAAAGACCAAGATTATGTTTAACAAGTTCTATTGCCGTAACATCATAGCCTTCCTCAGCAAGAGCTACAGAGTACCTGCCCGTTCCCGCTCCTATATCAAGAATACGAACCTCTGACCTGTCACAATTATCAGGTATATATTTATGTATATATTTCATGGAAGTTATGTATTCCACTTTTCCATGCCTTGAATCCAATCTTTTCTCTTCATTGAACTTATTATAATGTTGTTCTATCTCGTTCATATCTGCTTCCTCACACTTCTTCTGTCCGAGACCGATTACTCGACCCCGGACATATTAGTAATTATTTTATTAAATTCCATATCCAGTATATCAGACCTAAAAGCCAGCTCGAAAAAATACCATATAAAATCACAGGACCTGCTATTGTAAATATTTTACATCCTATACCAAATACCTGTCCCTCCTTCTTAAACTCCACTGCCGGAGCTGCTACTGAGTTAGCAAACCCGGTAATAGGTACAAGTGCACCTGCCCCTCCGAACTTAGTTATCTTCGGGTAAATTCCAACTGCCGTAAGACTGACGGACAAAAAAATCAGTACAATGGATGTCCAGCTTGATGCGGTCGTAACATCCATTTCCAATGCTACTGTACACACATTGTTAATAACCTGACCTAAAGTACAAATCAAACCACCGACTACATAAGCCTTGAACATCTGTGTCCAAAGATTATGAGTCGGTGTTACCTTCTCCACATATTCATTATAATTCTTCTTAGTTGCTTCATCCATATCTAATCCTCCTCTGTGATTAGTATATACATTCAGCAATTAATTATACTATTTACCACTGTATCTGAGCCATTCTGAACAGGTTAAAATGAATTCCGAGTTGGTTGGCTTCTTAACAATTCCACCAAACATAGAATCCACCTTATCAGAGCGTGATGACTTCTTGCTGCGCTCCCATGTTGACTCAATTATGTACCTGATATTACGTTCTACATTAGTAGGCGATGTACCATACTTCTCTGCAAGTATAGGATATACATCCTTAGTCACTGACATAAGTGATTCCGGTTCCTCAAGGGCAATAAGTATAGCATCCTTAAGATACTTATATCCTATCATCTTAACAGGAACATTCATGCTTCTGAGAAGCAGTACAACATCATTATCCGGATTAGATTCTTCTATTTCCTGATTCTGAATCTTCTGCATTGCCGAAACAGTGCTTGACTTAGGAATCATATTGCACAACTGCTTAATTCTCTTAACAAGGGCATCTCCGTTAAATGGTTTCATAAAGAAATAAGAAGCTCCGGCCTGCAATGCCTGTGCAATTATATCTTCCTTACCGGCTGCTGAAATAATTATAAAATAAGGCTTGTCACCTTCGTATGAAGTATCACTGTTAACACACTCCATTACATCAATACCGTCCACATTAGGCATAACCAAATCAAGTAATACTACATCCGGCTTACTAGCTTTAATCATCTCAAGTGCCTGATTACCTTCCGAAGCAACACCTACAACCTCTATATTCGCATCATCACTAATTGAATCCACGATCATCTCTCTAATCATTGAATTGTCATCTGCAACTATTACCTTTATCTTCTTGTCCATAGCTAACCTCTACCCTTTAAAAAAATAATAAACCATCTGTGTATACTATATCACACAGATGGTCATTATAACAAGATTATTTATTAAATTTGTTTCAAATTATTGCAAATTATTTCAATAATAGCATTATAATTATCCCTTACATCATCAATTATGTCAGCAACGCCCTCACATTTACCTGCTCTTAGTAATTCACAAGCTTCATAGACAGCTGCATACAGCGTCCTAAAGCCAAGATTACCTACAACACCCTTAAGCGTATGACAGCACTCAAATGCCTTAGTAACGTCCCCTTCTGCAACATACTTATTCATTAATTCAAAATTATCGTCTTGAAGAAATAGATTGAGATATTTTATATAACGTTCTTCTTTATTGGAGAATCTTTTAATAACACCGTCTACATCTACATCTTCAAGCCTTAAGAGTTCCTTCCAATCGTTCATATGTATACCTCTCTATTCTTGATAAAACCATTATACTATTATTTTCCCAACTTTTGTAGGATTATTTATTTACATTCCCCGACAAGAATTCATCAATCATTGCATAGAATTTATCGGCATCCACCGGCTTTGACATATGATCATTCATCCCTGCCTGTCTAGACATAATAACATCCTCTTCAAAGGCATTAGCTGTCATAGCAATAATCGGAAGTTTGTCGGTATATTCTTCTCCATATGCTCTTATCTTTCTGGTGGTCTGGTATCCATCCATAACAGGCATACGAACATCCATTAATACCAGCGAATAGTCTCCGTTACTAATAACCTTCTCATATGCTTCTCTGCCATTCATGGCAACATCTGTCTCAACACCAATATCCTCAAGATAGTCACATACTATATCAAGATTAATCTGATTATCATCAACAACAAGCACCTTCTTACCCTCATACGTTCTTCTCTTATTGTCTGCGTAATTGTCATATTCTCCTGATAGTTCTACCAGTTCTGATTCGAATACAGGTTCCAGATATGTTTTGTACACTTCAAATTCTCTAATTTCATTTTCACAATCACTTATATCGTATGAGTGAATCAAAATAATCCTTCTATCACCTTGCGCCTCTCTTAGTTTCTTTATTACATCATCCCTATCACTTTCGTAATATACAATTTTGTAATCTTCAAGGTTAATATTACTCTTTCCTTCCTTAGAATCAGCAACATATTCCATAGGAATATCTATCCTAAACCTTGTTCCTTTACCAACAGTGCTATCCACCTCTATTTCTCCGCCAAATGCCTTTACTAACTTAAGCGTAATAGACATTCCAAGCCCAATTCCTTCTATTCCACTCTTCGTTGTATCAACTGCACGTTCAAAAGGCTCATATATTTTTTTCAAAAACTCATCAGTCATTCCTACGCCTGTATCAGATATTGTTATCCTGTAAATTCCCATATTATCATTATTCTGTGATAACTGTTCAATCGACAGACCAATATCTCCGTTCTCAGGGGTATATTTAACAGCATTGGTCAATATGTTAGTCAATATCTGTGCTAATCTTACCCTGTCTGAGAGAACTGTTTCGTGCTTAACATTTATAGCCTCTGCCTTAAAATGAAGATTCTTACTCTTAATCCTATTTTGAATCATGATAACTATTTCATGGAAGAGCTCAGGTAAATCAACCGGGTCCTTTCTCAGAACAACCTTTCCACTCTCTATGTAAGTCATATCAAGTACTTCATTAATAAGGTTTAATAAATGTCTTCCTGACATCTTAATCTTATTAAGACTACTATGTACTCTGTCCTTATTATCGATATGTCTAAGAGCCACATCCGTCATACCAAGAATCGCATTCATAGGTGTTCTCATATCATGTGACATATTGGACAGAAAGGATGATTTTGCTTCACTGGCAGACTTAGCCTCACTAAGTGCTTTTCGAAGAGCCGTATTATAACGTAATTCCTTTTCACGCTCATCATGAATATCCCTTATAGCAAATACAATTTCCTCAACTTCATCATCATGATATGCGGTAATCTGAATATCCAGTCGCACCCATCTGTATCCATCTCCAAATAGCCTCATGTATTCACAGTATGTACTAATTCTACCATCCTTTACTATATCTCTAATAGCTTCTTTCAAAACATTTTTCATAACAAGTTCCCTGTCGTTAGGATGAACCATTTTATGCACATACTGTCTAAAAAAGTCATCATATGATTGAGACTCATTAACCATACTCTTCATTTCTTCTGGGGCCCTGAGCATCTGAATATTGTCAAATTCATAATTATAATAATACATAGCGTAGTATGAATCTCCAAGCGCATACATCATACTCTTAGTAATATTATGTTCCTTAGTAAGTCTTTCAAACCTGAATTTTGTAATCTCTCGTTCATCTTCGTTTCTTACAAAAAACAAAATTCTTTCACCTTCAGGTAAAACAGCTCGCGTAAATATACCACTATAGAAATGCATCATACCTATAGAATCCTCTGCTCTGAAGGTTCTTTCAGTAAAGGTGTTAAGCTCCGGCAATTCCTCTTCAAACACCCTTTTGACATAACTAAAGTCTTCTTCGTATATATACTGACTGCATTTTTCAAGTAATTCATCAAATCTGCCGTCTCTATTTGTAGAAAAAAAGTCTATCTCACTGTGAACTACTTTGTAACTGTTATTCTTGATATCAACCACAACCGAAAAACTAAACATTCTTGATAAAATAAGTTGTCCGATAATAGAGTTTTTCATAGCCCGGACTTCATCACCACATTCCTTTACAGCAAGAATCACATAAGGTCTCTCGTCTGTATAATCCTTGTCCTTAGACATAATCATTTTATACCATAGTCCACTAACTTCCTGATAATATAACTTTCTCGGCTCAGAATTATTTCTAAAGTATTCTCTCAGTGCACTCTGAGTCATCTTATTGAGTACTTCTTCTCTATAATCTTCATGTAGAATGTACTCTCGAAAATTTCTCTCATGTATACTGTATGGAACATCCGGGTCAGGATAATATTCATTCTCAAAATTAAAAAATAATGTCTCTACTCTGTCCCTATAGAAATCCAGTCTGTATAGCGCATTAAACTCATCTGCAACTGAAGAAAGTACATCCTTAAGTCTGTTAGCACTATAATATTGCTGCATATCTTCATTATGAATTACTATTCCGAACAGAAAAATCTCCTCTTTTTCAAACTCAGGAGTTCTGATAAATCTGAAAGATCTCCATTCGTTACTGTTCTTCATCTGATAGGTTACAACATAATCCCTGGACTGCTTAAGCTTCTCCTTAACCAGATGAAGCTTGGATTTGGCTATCAGTCTCTCCACATCCCTTTCACACACAAAATTATTGGCATAATCGTAGATTGACTCCTCAAAATCATTAATTTCCTTGTTGTACTGCTTATAAAGTCCCATTGTATGCAAAACAGTGTACTTTCCCATCTTTCCGTACACAAGATACAATGAATAAAATTCACTATATAAAGTCTTAAGTATATCTTCATTATTCATAGCACATACCACCTTTTCTCTTATGTTAAATTATACTTAATTTACCGGTTACTTGCAATAATCTTAAAGAAATAAAACAGGCTTCCTCCGCATTTTCCCAGTGCAAGTGCAAGGATTAATGCAGCAAGACCAATTCTGAGTCTGGTTCTTCTGGCAAACACCGGCACACCCTTTACCGCCTCAGCTAGTGATAATATAAAGCAGCCGGCAAAAATACCACTGCACAATGCAAATATCACCCAGAACACTAATGAAAAAAACTCATATGGCATAAATATACATACAGCATTTCCAAAAGTAACTCCTACTATTATTATATTTTCATAAAAATGTATATGATTAGCGGTATTACTGTACTGAATAAACCTGTTCAATACACCAACAAAGGAAAAGAGTGCAAAATATCCACAGGCCGTTACGAAGCCTGCACTTAAGCCAAACAACAGAAGCAACATATATCTACTCCACATCATCTGTCTGCCCCTCTCTTTCGCTGTTGGCAATTACAGCCGTATTAATGTCATCTTCATAAAGTCTCATCTGAATTTCAATCGGCGTAGGGTCTTTATACTGTTTTCGTTTTCCCAAATGATTGTAAAAAATAACAATTCCCACCGTTAATCCTATAGAATATGCAATCTGCAATATCTGAAGTCCGTTATCCGGTCCATCTATCCAGTCATTTACAGTCTCAAAGATTCCATTAACATCCACATCATTTCCATATGCCATTATGGCAAAGGCTCCTCCGCAGAACATTATTATTGTGATAAGCATTACCTTTAATATTTCAACTAATTTATTATTTTTTAAACATTCTGTGTAACTGACTATAAACTCAGAATCTCCTATATTGTTGATATCAATATCCTTAATATTGCAGTCTATTATAGAAATTGCTTTAATTGCACTTACAACAATCCTGTGCTTTTTGCCATCGGGAACTTTAAGAATTATAAGGCTTTTTACTCTTGCAAGGATGTTTTTATCTGCACACCACACAGAAGCAACATCTCCTACTGTTACATTTCTATTATTCACCTCACTTTTTTTCTTGAAGCTTATATATACCTTATTCATCTATCCCTCCATATTTTTTCTCATTCTAAGAAGAATCTTCTTTTCCATGCGGGATACCTGAACCTGGGATATTCCAAGATGTTTTGCCACTTCTGTCTGAGTCTTGTCCTGATAATATCTCATATTAATCAAAGTTCTTTCCGTATCATCCAGTATATGCATGGTTTCCTCAAGCATCATATGATTCATAATTCGCTCACTATCATTATTCTCTACAGATGCGGCTAATTTATCCACAATATACATTTGATTTCCATCACTTTGATAAACAGTCTGATAAATTGATTCAACTCCTTTCGCTGCATCAGAAGCAACTGCTATTTCTTCTATACTTATTCCCGTCTCGCAGGATATTGCTTCAATTGTTGCTTCCTTGCCGGTTTCTTTAAATATCTTTTCTCTTGCAATATTTATTTTTCTGTTATTATCTTTAATTGTTCTTGAGATTTTAATTATTCCGTCATCTCTTATAAACCTCTTAATTTCACCGCTTATCATCGGCACGGCGTAAGTGGAAAACATAACCGGCTGTTCAAGGTCGAATTTATCTATTGCCTTTATAAGGCCAATCGTTCCTATCTGGGTTATATCCTCCATCTCATACCCTCTTCCGGAAAAACGGCGCGCAATACTATATACTAACCCCATATTTTCAAGAACCAGTATATCTCTTGCTTCTTTGCTTCCATCATGGGCAAGTGCTATTAGTTCTTTGGTATGATCCATAAATCACACCTCCGATTATTCCTCATTCACCCCGAATGTTTTTTTCATAACTATGGTTGTCCCTTTTCCCTTATCAGAAAACACCTTAAGTTCATCCATAAATACTTCCATAAAAGTAAAACCCATACCTGAGCGCTCATGCTCTGCATCCGTTGTGTACATAGGCTCCATAGCCTTATCAATATCTTCTATTCCTTTTCCATAGTCAGTTATCTTAATCTCCAACGTATCCTTTTCAATGGTTGCGGCTATTTCAATTATTCCGCCCCTATTGTCATAACCATGAATAACCGAATTAGTTACAGCCTCTGACACCGCTGTCTTAACATCATTTATTTCTTCTAATGTAGGGTCAAGTCGTGCAGCAAATGCAGCAACACACACTCTTGCCAGCCCCTCATTTTCTGATATCGCATCAATTTCCATTTTAATTCTGTTCATATGTAGCCTCCTTATTGTTAACTATCCTGTCTGCCTCTTTACTTTGCTTTAATATTTTGTACAAACCTGACATTCTGAATATTCTTTGCATTGTATATCCAACATTGGACACATATACACTTCCACCAATGTCCTGGATTTTCCTATATCTGCCCATCAATAGTCCAATGCCTGAACTGTCCATAAATGCCACATTTCTAAAATCAAAAATAATATTCCTGATTCTGTATTTTATGGTCTTATTATCTATTTCCTCCCTTATTATTTCCGTAACATGGTGGTCTAAGTCTCCATCAAGCTTTACAACCAGAACCTCCCCTTTAACACTGCATATTTCTGACATTTTGTCCTCCTCTTTTTGATATATAATGAAAAAACGGCGAAGCATAGCTGCTCCGCCGTCTGTTGTAACGTGGTTTATTCTTTCGTATCTTCATATGTGGCAAGATATTCCCTGATTAATGTTGCAAATCTGGTTCCGCCAAACTGACTGTTAATAATTGTTATATATTCTTCTGCACTTTCCCTGTCGCTAAGTTTCAGATGTGACATTGCGAGATAGTACACCGGTTCAACCTTGGTATTATCAAACACAACCGATTTCTTAAGGTATGTTATGGCACTTACATAATCTGCCCTGTTATACGCATTAAGTCCGGCCTGGAAATAAGTATCCGCACCACCATTACAGTTCTCATCAAGAGTTGTATACAGATTCTTAGCTGTTTCAGTAGGCAGCTGAGTAACATCTATATCTGCCAACTTCAAAAGTGCCGTTTCAAAATCATCCTTAAGATAAGCTGATACAGCTTCCACAAGCTTGGTGTACATAGCAGTTGTTCCACTGTCTCCCGTGTATATTCCAAGTTCTTCCTTAGCAGCGTCCAGCTCTTCCTTCAGTTCCTTTAACTGCTTTTCCAGATTGGTTATGGTAACTGAATTCTTAGAAAGATCCTCACTGTATTTCTTGATAGTCTCGTTGCTGTTATGCTGTACTGTCTGAACCTTAGCCGGTACTACAAGGAACCATACAAGCGCTACACCTATTACTACACCCAGAAGAATCTGTACAACGGTAAGAATACCGTTGGAAGGCTCTTTATATGTGTTAGGTGGAAGAATTACATCATTTCCTGACAAGCCCTTTCGCTTAGGCTTATAATATAATTCATCCTTCGAATCTACAGTTGCAATTCCCGTTTTGTTAATCTCATCCATATATCTGAGAGCAAGGGTATTGTTCCTGTCGATAAGAAGTACTTTTCTGATAGTCTTAGCGGCCTTGTCCATATCGCCCTTCTTCATATAAAGAAGGCCTAACAAAAGGTGTGCCTTAACAAATCTTGGGTTCATTCCCACAACCTTCTTAAGCTGGATAAGAGCAACATCATCTCCGCCCTCTTTCAATTTCTCAAGTGAAAAATTATACTTCTTGGCAGCCTGATTAAGCTGTTCAAGCTTATTAGGGTTGAATTTTACTTTTTTAAGATATACGGTTGCCACATTCTTGTCCGGCTTAAGGTTAAGGCTGATTACCCATTCCTTAATTGCTATTGCAACCTCTCCTATTTCAAAATAACATAATCCCAGCAAATTTCTTGCTTTGATATTGGATTTATTAACTTTCAAACTTGTCTTAAGTGCGCTTATTGCCCCAGTAATATCTCTTACCTGTGCTTTGGCTAATCCCAGATTATAATACTGATTAGATGACTTCACAACAATCTTATATACAGATACATCCGCTCCGCATCTCATACAGTAATCATTTTCAGACAGCACACTGTTACATTTATAACATCTCATATTAGTGTACCATCCTATTTATCTGTGATTTCTTTGATAATTTTATCAATTACCTCTGTTACGTCTGTTGTATTATTCTGGTAAATTGCGTCCTCTGCCTCATCCACCTCAAGACTTGGCTGGAACTTCTTAATCTCTTCATCAAAATTAATCATGTGTTGTCTCCTTCCGTTATCGCAAGAACTTCACCGGCAAGATATAATGAGCCTGCAATATACAATCGCTTGTTACCCACCTTTAACTTCATTGCCCTGTCATATGCTTCTCTTACACTACCGTAATATTCTGCATTCTGCTCTGTATATTTTGAAAAAACTCTCTTCATCTCAGAGCCGTCTAATGCCCTTGCGTCCTCCATACATCCTGTAATTATAATTTCAAACAAACCGCTATTACACAGCTTGTCAATCATTCCCTCATAATGCTTATCACTTACCGCCGAGAACAAAAGAATTCTTCCGGCGTCACACCCGTCTCTGTTAACAGATTCAATAAACATATTGACGCCATCATCATTATGTGCGCCATCAATTATAACATCTCTGCTAATTTCCTGCATTCTTGCCTTCCATATGGTTCCACGTATTCCTTCCTTAATGACTGCCGTGTCTGCCATATTACTGACCTTCATTGCAAGTGCTGCGAGAGCTGCATTCTTTACCTGATACAGTCCGTGACTGTTCACACAAAACAACTCATTATCATAATACTTATTATGGAGACAAAAATCAATGCTTTTATCACCAACAGTTACATCAGAAATTTCCGAAGGCATAAGAGCAACTGCCTGTGCATTTTTTTCTTTAGCAATTTTCCGAATAACTGCATTAACTGTTTCATTACTTCCATCATAAACTACCGGAACATCTGGTTTAATAATTCCTGCTTTTTCAGCAGCAATGCTTTCGTATGTGTCACCTAATATATCCGTATGATCCAATCCCACAGAAGTAATAACCGTTACCATTGGTCTGCTAATCGCATTGGTAGCATCCAGTCTGCCTCCAAGACCTGTTTCCAAAACGATATATTCAACATTTTCTCTTGTAAACACATCCATTGCCATACCAAACAGAAATTCAAAAAATGACGGATGCGTGTATCCTTCTTCTACCATTTCGTCTGATATATTCTTAAGTCTCCTAAAGCTTTCCTCAAAAACGGTATCAGATATCTCTTTTCCGTTAACAACAATTCTTTCATTAATTCTTAACAGATGAGGTGATACGAACAGTCCAACTGAATATCCTTCTTTTAAAAGAGTATTCGCTATGTAAGAACATACGGAACCCTTGCCGTTAGTTCCGGCAACGTGAATTATTTTTCTGTCATCTTCATTAAATCCAATTCTTTTTAACATCTCCAAGGTATTATCCGGAGTGGACTTTCCTGCAAACTTAGGAATTCCATATATGTATTCTGTCTCAGTCTTCATATTCTCACCTAATAAATGATTTTAATTTAGTCTTTCTCATTATGCAAGCAATTCTCATCGCAAAAAAAGACAAGAGTCGCCTAAACGCCTTGTCTTATGTCATCAATAAATGAAATAAACTGTTGTCTGACGGTTTCAGGACCTTCAATCCTTATTCTGCCTCTTGATGAAGCAATCCATCCAAAAAATGTGTTACTGACATTAACTTTAACATGGGTTGCACAATTGTTATCGTCCCTTGGTATAATAGAAATTTCCCTGCCAAACCTGTCAATAACTATTCCCACAGCACTTTTCTCAAAGGAAAGAGTTACTGTTTCCACATTTCCTGAAAACATTCCAAAATGCTGTTTACTGTAATCATCCGGTCTAATCTTACTGATTACATCACTTATTTCCCGATTCTTCACAGATACTCTGATATCTCTTATCTTGTCTACCCTGAAATGTTTAATTATCTTCTTCTCTTCATCATAAGCAACTAGATAATAATTCTCATCATCCCACAGGAGAGACACCGGACTTACAACATAATCCTCGCCATTATTTCTATATACAAGTTCTTTTTTAATATTCCATTCACAGTATTTGAAAATAATCTTCTTGTTGTCTCCAATAGCTTCATGTATAAAGTCGATATTATAAAGAATTGCCTCGTTATCCGTCTTTACACGATTAGTAACATATACCTGTCTCTGAAGATTATGAGCCTCGTATTTACTTGCATTCTTTTCCAGTTTACTGATTAATGAATTAGATTTTTTCTCAGTAATAAATTTGGACGACTGTACTGCATCCACTAAAAGCTTAAGCTCTGCAAGTTCAAAATCCCTGCTTCCGATATAATATCCTGATGGACGTTCTTTCTTAAAATTAATATCATATCCGTATTTATTTAACAATTCAATATCGCTATATATACTCTTTCTCTCAGCACTTATACCATTACTGTCAAGATATTCCAATATATCCTTCATACTTACAGTATGGTCCATGTCCGTATTTCTGTTAAGATAATCTAACAGATAGAACATTTTCATCTTCTGGTTCTCTGATTTTGGCATAAAGCAATCCCCCTGTATTCTTTAGTAACCGCCACAGCAGCAGCAATGGCATAATAACTCAAAGCACAGCATCTGAGCACAACAGTTACCTACACCTGCACCCGACTGTCCATATCCGCTTCCCATTCCCGAATACCATCCTGCAGTATTTTCAAGCTGATTAAGCAGATTTATATATTCCGGATTATTAGGTTCCATCTGCACAGCCGTTCTCGCATCCTCCTTGGCTCTCATAATATTACCAAGTCCGGCACTTGCGTATGCATGAACATAATACCATCTGGCATTTCGCTCTCTAATCTCCTCAAGAACGATTATAGCCTCATTAAACTGGCGGTTACGAACAAAGTTAGCTGCCGCAATAATCTTAGGATCATCTCCGCCATAGCTTCCTCCATATGAGGAACCACCATATGAGCCGTATGAACCCGATGTACCATATGAGCCATAGGAACTTGTACCATGCTCCTTCTCGTACATTATCTGATTATAGGCTTCCTGAATCTGTTTAAATTTCTCTTCAGCCTGCTCTTTATTTGGATTATTAACATTAGCATCCGGATGATATATCCTGCTAAGTTTTCTGTATGCTTTTTTTATTTCATCGGCACTGGCATCTCTTGAAATCCCCAGTACTGAATATGGATCTGACATATAATACCTCTCTATTCCTCTTCATGCGTGACATCTTTATTAAGGCAGTTAAACCTGCTCCAGATACCTGCATATACAATATTTCTTAGTATATCAGCATTATCCAGAATAGGCAACCTCTCAAAATATCTTGCAGACTCCGCTGCATAAGTAGTAAGGATACCCCTACAGTATTCATTAAAATCCGGTCTGTCACTACAGTTCTTAAGAGGATTATAATTATTCTTCTTTATATCTTTTTCCAAGTCATCATAGGCATCCATAACATATATGAATTTTCCAAGGAAAAATCCCATATGATACAGATTATCCGACCACTCATCCTTATTCATGTCAAAAATACGTCCTAACACTTCACCTGTGCAAAAGGATACTTCATCTATATCTGTTACATTACCCTTCTCACATTCGTGCTGTTTTCTTATATATTCCTGCACTGCCTTCGCCTGCTCAGGATATTTTTTACACGCCTTCTTAAAGGCTCTTTTGAGCATCCCTGCAGCCGCATTGGACTTAATGCTTCTCTCATCATCCCAGTTATCCTTGAGTTTATAATAGGACAGCAGAATATTCATCCCTGCTGCATAATCCGTATATCTGTTACTAATCTCCGGATGCTTCTTAATAGGATGTGTGACACACCTTTTAGGTTGCATTTTGGTATCATCCTCATAAAGAGCGGACAAAAGAATTGCAAGAAATGTCATATCATAGGTTAACGTCATACGTCCTGCCATACCATAACCATTCTTAAGACTTCTGCACACACCACAATAATACCCTCTGTATCGGGTATAATCTTTTATCTTAAGTTCATCCTTATATACGGTTACATAGCCAAACATATTACATCATTCCAATCATGTCTTCTTAATAAACTCTATACGGCATTTCGGACATTTAATGCATATTTTACCCTTTCCTTTAGGGACTCTTATCTTCTGTGCACAATTAGGACATTTAAAAATTCTGTGAGTTGATTTACGTCTGTGTATTATCGCACAGTACCTCCTGTTCTCAGCAGCTCTTGCATTAAGGTTCCTTGAAAACATTCGAAACATCCCATATCCCATAACAATAAGGGCAGGAATAACCAGTATACCAATAAATATTGATATAAACATAAGGACCAGTCCTAATATATTAATAAATCGTCCAAATTCATCAACACCATATCTGCCAATCATAAAATTAGCAAACCTATCACGAAATCTTCCTGACATTACAATATTCTCCTAAAATTTATTCACTCTATATATTACCTTTTAGAAGAACTAATTTCTATTAAAAAAATATAATATCTTTATTAAATATTTATAAAGAAATATATTCCTTAAGCAGTACAAGCAATCTGTCCATCTCTGAATCCGTACCGATTGTTATTCTCAGGTAATCATCTATTCTTGGTGCATTAAATCTTCTCACATATACCTTATTCTGTCTGAGGTATTCATAAATATCAATTCCCGAAATGCGATTATGCTTCGCAAACACGAAATTAGCTCCTGACGGAAGACATTCAAAACCAATCCCACTAAGTTCCTTAACAGTTCTTTCTCTTGTAGCAATAATCTTAGCAGTAATTTCTCTGTAATATTCATTACTCTTAGCTGCTGCCGTTCCCATAATTAAAGAAGGCATATTCATAGTATATGAATTAACTGAATACTTAACGTCATTAAGCGCTTTAATAAGCTTCTTACCTGCAATCGCCATACCAATTCTCATACCTGCCATGGACTTTGATTTTGAAAAGGTCTGTACAACTATAAGATTCTCATATTCATCAAGTAATTTAACTGCTGAATCTCCGGCAAAATCTATGTATGCTTCATCCACAACAACTATTACATCCTGATTATGGTCAAGAATATCTCTGATAAAATCCAGATTTCTATATATTCCTGTCGGAGCGTTAGGATTAGCTATTACCACTCCTCCGTTTTCTGCATAATAATCCTCAGCTCTGATATTAAAATTCTCATCAAGAGCAGGTCTTTCATACGGAATTCCATACACCTCCGCCCACACGCTGTAGAAGGAATAGGTTATATCCGGAAAAAGAACAGGCTTTTTAGAATTAAAAAATGTAAGGAATATCATGGATAAAACATCATCCGAGCCTACTCCCACAAACACATTGTCGCTTGTTACTCCGTAATTATTGGCAAGTGCCTCTCTAAGAATATCACATGCAGGGTCCGGATACTTTCTATACATTGACATATCAATCTTACCGGCTTCTTCATACACCGCAGGTGCCGGCGGATAAGGATTCTCATTAGTGTTAAGTTTAATTATGTTAGTATCCTTTGGCTGTTCTCCCGGAACATAAGGTTCAACACGTCTTATATTATTTTCCCATGGTTTCATGGTTATTTTCCTCCAATTTCTTCTGCAAGCTTTCTAAACTGTGGCATTGAATTAACAATGGTATCATATGCAACACAATATGCAATTCTGACATATCCCGGACATCCAAACGAACTTCCCGGCACTACCAAAAGATTGTATTTCTTAGCACGTTCAGCAAACTCTTTATCATCTATAGGGGTCTTCATAAACATATAAAATGCACCCTCAGGCTTCACACATTCAAAGCCAATTTCTGTAAGTCCTTCATATAAGGCTTTTCTGTTTCTGTCATAAATAGCAACATTCTCACTTACATCAATATCCACGCATCTTCCAATCACTCTCTGCATAAGAGATGGTGCATTGACAAATCCAAGTATTCTTATCGCCACATTACATGCGGATATTACATTCTCTGAATCTTCAAATTCATCAGGAATAACCAGATATCCGATTCGTTCACCCGGAAGTGAAAGAGATTTACTATATGAATATCCGATAACTGTATTCTTATAAAACTTAGTCACATATGGAACTTCAATTCCATCATATGCCAATTCTCTGTATGGCTCATCTGAAAAAATAGCAATTACAGAATTAAATTCCTTCTGCTTACTTTCCAGAACCTCCCCAATCCGTCTAAGGGTATCCTCAGAATATATAACACCTGTAGGATTATTAGGTGTATTAATAATTACAACCTTGGTTCTTGATGTAATGGCATTTCTAAGTGCTTCAATATCCGGCTGAAAGCTTTCCGTATCCGGTGGTATTACAACAAGATTGGCATCTGCATTGGACGCATAAGCTCTGTACTCTCCAAAATAAGGGGCAAATGTAATTATCTCATCTCCCGGATTAATAAATGCCTTAAAAAAAGCATTCATACCTCCTGCTGCACCTACCGTCATTAATATATTATTTTGTGAAAAATCTGTTCCAAATCTTCTGTTAACGGATGCTGCTATACATGCTCTTACATCCTCGTATCCCGAATTACTCATATATCCATGAACATATACCGGATTCTCTTCGTTAACAATATCTATTATTGCCTGATTAACTGCCTTAGGAGCCGGTACATTAGGATTCCCCAGACTGAAATCATATACATTCTCTGCTCCATATATATCAGCAAGTCGCTTACCTTCTTCAAACATTGCTCTTATTACCGAACTGTTCTTTACAAGTCCCTGCATCTTCTCTGAAATCATATTCTACCTCCGGTAAATATCTCTAAATAAATAGTATATTCCTTAGATATGCTAAAAACAAGTACATTTTGCTCCTACAGGTGAATTTCTTCCTGCATAAGTTGATTTTTTAACCTCTGCCGCATCCTGTATAGTACCATTTTAATCTGATCCGATGTTTTTCCATATATGGCCGCTATTATAGCTAAAGGTGTTGTTCTGAAGTAATGCATCATAAATACCTGTCTGTTAAATTCAGTTTCTTTTTGCAGAAAAGTTCTGATACAATTAAGCAACTCTTCATGTTCTACATCATATATAATGTCGACTCTCTCCGCACCATCCATATCAAACAACTCGATTAGAATTGCCTTTCTTTTCTTGGCAAGTTTTTTTCTCAAAACACTGTATGCAGTATTTTTGGCAACTTCCAATATGTAATTTTTTAAGCATACAGCTCTTATGGAATGCAGATTATTCCACAGTGCAAAATATGTATCATTCACACATTCCTCTGTATCTTCTGCATTACAGGTTATACTATTTATTATTTTTTTAATATCTCTGTTATACTTCCTGTAAGTCTCAACAATTGCGTCCTCATTTCTGTCAATATACAATGTCAGTATATCTTCATCCGACATATATAACAAAACCTTGTCCCCCTTATGCGATTCTATTATATAAGTCGCAAAACTGAGGACAAGGTAACGTCTTCTTAATATTTATTTATAAATACTTATTAATATATTCAGGCACATCTTCACTCTTAATGTTCAGAGCGACTGCAAGTTCTGTATACAGATAGTCTTCAGCAAGTTTCAAATATCTCTCATCAAGAGAAGTAACCTTCTTCCCCTGCCCTATTCGTTCCTGCATTCTTTCTCTGATGGTAAGTATAAGCCTCATCCATTCCGTCCCATCACAGCTCTTAATGCATTCCCTATACTTCTCCTCTCTTGCCTTCTCAGCAAGTATCTCCATAGTATCAATATTCTTAATACTCTTGAGAAGTGCCTCTGCATTATCCTTAGTCATTATACCTCTTATAACAACCTTCACATTATCAACAGGGGTATATACAACTCCATGGTTGCCAGAAACAGGTGTCAGAAAATAATATTGTCTGTCCTTACTAACGCCTTCCATGTCAAGTGTGGATATATCCTTAACCCGGCACAGACCATAATTTCCATATACTACATAATCATCAATCTGATACATATGTACCTACACCCTTTCATACCATTGTTTACATGACGTGTACATACATTGTATCATTTTTTTGAAAAATATGTAAGTATTTTTTGTTATTATTTTATCTTCCAAGAATAATATGTAAACCAAAATACACCAATACTACTGCGATAACTATGAGCAAAAGAATCATATATTTAGAGTCATACCAGTCTTTTG
This sequence comes from Butyrivibrio sp., assembly GCA_045542375.1. GTDB lineage: Bacteria > Bacillota > Clostridia > Lachnospirales > Lachnospiraceae > Eshraghiella. Next base: position 17,468 of record JAZQKW010000093.1, on the reverse strand, counting down.
CAACTCCTATTACAATAAGAGCGGTAATTATTATAGTTAACACCGATGCAATGATTGCTTTCACAAAAAAACTATCGCTATGAGTGTTAAGATAGGACTCTTTATTATATTTAAAATCCTTCCACCCAAACATCTCCATATCCTTAAAGATAGAGTCTGCATCATCCACCAGATTGTCAGGAATAGCTGTTACACAGCCTTTAACTGTGGTGCCACTTTCTTCCTTAGAATATCCGTCCTTGGTGAAATTATCGTTAAACCATTCCGGAGATGCTTTAACGATTACTACATTATTATCCGTTGTAAAACCAATATAATAATATCCCATTGTTCCCGGTATAAAATTATGGGTCTTATTATCTTCGAACGCCTCTGTGGCTGCTTTTAACTGTACTTCATCCGTATCATTATTAACTCGGTTAAGTACAGCAGGAACCATAAGTAAACCTATAAACACTAAGGCTATAATGATAATTCCAATATTAAGCGCTTTTTTATTCATAGTCTGACTCCAATAATATTATCTTCCAAGCATTACATGAACACCAAATATCAATACTGCTATTGTTCCGCAGGAAAGAATAACAACTATCGCTGTCTTCTGTAACCAATTCTTCTTAAGTCCTATTAAAAATACTACAGCAAGAATTACGGCAACTGCAGCCGTCACAATACCTTTAATGGCGAACGACTTGGTAGTTGCATCAACACATTCTGTCTTCTCATAGGCATAATCAATAGTACCGCCTACGCTAAGCATAGAATATACTGATGTCATTTCACTGTGGACTTTAGATGGCATCTTTTCAAGCGTTCCTTCAACTGTAACCAGATTACCACCCTTAGCATAACCATATGATGTGAAATTCTTGTTATACCAGCTCTTAGTTCCCTTGACAACTGCTACACTGTCATCTTCAAGTACTGCTACATAATAAATAGTCTTGGACATTGGTATAAAAGCATATGTTCTCTTATACTCTACTGCTTCTGCTGCATACTTAATCTTAATACTCTCATTATTCTTGCCTGAAAGATCAATTAATGATGGAATAAGTACTATTCCTAAAAATATTACAGCAAGAATTACCAAGCATACTCTTGATACTGTTTTGTTCTTCATTCGTATTTCTCCTTTAAAAACAATAATATGTGAAATGTATCATTTTACAACAGAAAAGTCAAGTATTACGACATTTTTATGCTAATCTATCTTCCAAGAATAACATGAATACCAAAGAATAAGTCTGCTACTGCACATATCACCAACACAATAAATAAGGATGACTCATGAAACCAGTCATTTTTAAGTGCTAACACATATATAACTCCAATCGCAATGGCTATGATAGCTGCAATTAATCCCTTAACGGCATAGGACTTAGCAAACAGGTCTATACACTCGGTCTTATCATATGCAAACTCAACACCATCTCCCAATATCTGTTCTACTGCGGTAAGAATTGTATATCCATCTTTAACCGCCTTAATTACCCTATATGGTAATTGTTCCAGCGTACCTTCAACCTCCACATATTTCCCATCTATTGCTTCGCCTGTGGTTGTAAAATTTTCTTTATACCAATCCTTATCCGCTCTAACTGCGGCATAGCTATTGTCCTCAAGAATGACAATATAATACATAGACTTACTCATAGGTATAAACGTAAATGATCTTTTATATTCCGCAGCCTCTATAGCCTTCACAATTTTAACTTTTTCACTATCGTTATTTGCCAGTTCCTTTAATGAGGGAATAAGCAATATCGCCATAAAAATTACATTAAGTATTATTGAGCAAATTATTGATACCTTTTTATTCTTCATTCGTGTTATCTCCTGTTTACTTGGAAATTCTTTTCTTCTGCCATGATTTCTGGTGGCATTCCGGACATTTCATATATCTTGTTCTTCCCATATGCATTGACCAGACTATACTTTTAAGTTCCGGAACATGCTTATGATGACACTTGGCACACTCATAATATCCTGCACACTGTTCAATTTTAATGCAGTATCCTACACCTATTATGCAGAAAATAAATCCTACTACAACAAGTACTATTCTTGCCCATTCAGGGATGCTCAGGTATTTTGCTGCAAATGCCGCTCCAGTTAATATTATAACAGAAAAAATAGCTATCAGTATCTCAAGAGACAGCAGCCTCTTGTCATTTTCTTCTTTCTGTTTTACCATTTCTAATAAAAGTTGTTCTGTTTTTTCATTGTAATTTTCCATAATAACTACCTCACCATTCAACAAATCGTTTACACTAATCTTAAGTAATCCACATAAATCTAACATTATGGAAGAATCCGGCATTGATTTACCGTTCTCCCACTTTGATACAGCTCTGTCTGTTATTCCTAACTCCTCTGCTAACTGCATCTGGGTTAGATTCTGTTTCTTTCTGCATTCAGCAATGAATCTTCCAATTTTTATCTGATCCATTTTCTTGCCTCCTTTCGAATTCAGTGTATATTTTTCATTCAAAATAATCTACATACCGGTGGTTGAGTGTGAGGTATTTTGCTCTCCACTGGTGGTTGAGTTATTGTTTTTGCCTTATTTTATCTTGTTAAGCTTATTTCTGTTGGCAATTACAATAAGCTTCATTGTCTGCTCCAATGGTTGCTCCGGAGGGAAATTAATATCAACCTTCTCTCCTTCTATAACAGCAACAACATTTATTGAATATTTTCGTCTAAGATTTAATTCCATCAGATTTTTGCCTATCCACTCTTCCTTAACTTCAAGTTCTATCATAGAAACGTCTTTTGCCAAATCTATAATATCAACAAAGCCTGAACTAAGCAAATTCTTTGCTAATCTTATACCTGACTCACTTTCCGGAAATACGACTCTATCGGCTCCAACCTTACTCAATATTTTATAGTTCATTTCACTGGAACATTTAGCTATTACAGTCTTAACTCCTGCTTCCTTACAAAGCATCGTTGCCATAACACTTGCCTCAAGATTGGTTGCCATTGCAATAATAACAACATCCATATTGGATATTCCCAAATTTTTAATGACTTCCGGATCGGTTATATCTGCACACTTACAATATGGAATATCTTTACTTGCCTCATTAACAAGATTTATATCCATATCTATTGCCAATACCTCCACACCATTCTCTACAAGCTCCTTCGCAACAGCTTTTCCGTATCTTCCAAGTCCAAAAACTGCATAAGATAGTTTAACGCTCATATATACCTCCTTCTGCTATCCGACATTTACTTCTTCTTCCGGATTGTTTACAATGATTTTTTTCTGTTTCTTAATATTAAATGCTACCATTAATGAAATTGGACCTACTCGTCCAAGATACATTGTTAATGCAATGATTATTTTCCCAAAAGTATTCAGCACAGGTGTAAGGCTTCTTGTAAGTCCCACTGTTGCCGTTGCGCTTACCGTTTCATACATAACATCAATTGCATCAGCACTGGTTACCGCCGACAGCAATACTGTTGAAACAAACATGATAATGAATGACATACTTACTACCGCCACTGATTTGCTTACTGCCTGTTTTGGTACTGTTCTGTTAAACAGCGAAACACTTTCCTTATTTCTAATTGTAGAAAATGCTGATGCAATCAGAATAGCAATGGTTACTGTTTTAATACCCCCTGCAGTTCCTACAGGTGAACCGCCTATAAACATTAATAGCAGTGCCACTATTGCTGACGCATTAGTCAAATTTTCTTGTGGAATTGTTGCAAATCCTGCCGTTCTGGTTGTTACAGACTGAAATAACGATGCCTGTATTTTACCTCCAAGAGAATAGTTTCCTATAGTATTCGGATTATTATATTCAAATGCAAAAAAACACACAGCTCCGCTAATAATCAAAAGCAACGTTACTGACAGTACAATTTTACTATGCAACATCAGCCCCTTAAAACATCTAATTTTACGTTTTCCTGATGTCTTTAGCACTCTTATAACATCCCACCATACTACATATCCCAAACCTCCAAGAATAATTAATATACTCGTTATAATGTTAACCATAGGATTTAACGCATATCTACACAGACTATCCTCGGCAATTATATCTATACCCGCATTACAAAATGCAGATACCGAGTTAAATATTGATATCCATATACCTTTTGCACCAAATTCCGGAATAAACACAAACATATATAATAATGCTCCGACTCCCTCTATGATAAAAGTTCCGACAAGCACTTTTTTGGTAAACTTTACTAAACCCGACAATGTATTCAGATTAAATGCATCCTGAATAAGTATTCTGTTTCCAATACTTAATTTCTGATGAAAAAATATCATAATTCCTGACATAATTGTAATTATTCCTAATCCACCTATTTGAATAAGCACAAGAATAACTACCTGTCCAAATACGCTCCATGTTAAAACAGTTGGTACAGTTACAAGTCCTGTCACACATACGGACGTAGTTGCTGTAAAAAGTGCATCAATGTATGGCACAGATCTTCCACTTTGCGTACTTATCGGTAATGTCAGCAGTATACTGCCAACAATAATTGCCGCCAGAAAGCTTAATAATATAATATGTGTAGTTGATAATTTAAATCGTACCTTCTTTTTCATCATCATACCTTTCTGCCTAATCATATCTCAAATCCATATTCTTTAAGTATCTTTTCGGATTTCTTTACAAATGACTTTTCCGCACCAAGACTTATATCCCACAGATTTCCTCCTCCGGAGCCTACTAAAACCGCCTCCTGATTGTCATCCTTTTCTGAAATAATAGCTGTCAGGGCAACATAATTCTTGCATCTGTAGTAATATTGTTCAAAACATAAAACCGCAAAATTCTGGTCCATATGCTTCTCTTCCCAGACTACATCTGCCTCCGCACACATCCTGCCTTTTAAAATCTCAACTATTTCTATCAGGCTTCTGGTCTTAACTGCTTTTAATTTAGTAATATATGCCATTTCTACTCCTCCTTTACGTATAGGCACGATTTTTATAATCAGCCACGAGACATCCAATTTACAATTCGTGGCTGTTTTACCTCAAAAATAAATCATCCATATTAGTATCATAATAGGCTTTTCCGTCTTTAACACCCATCTTTAATGTAACACCATAATCCTCAAATACACTTTTAATTTCAAAATCTGAAGCTTTAGCAGACATAATAAGCTGTTCCAATTCTTTTGCTGCTAATAAATAATCTTCTCTTTCTAACCCACCAATTGCTGGTCCGGAAGGTCCATAATATACCTCCAAATATATTATACTACCATCCTCTTTTTCAGCCGCAACAACATAAGATATCAATGCGTCAATGTTATTATTATTTTCTGATTCTCCAAATAGTGTTATTAGTTGTCCTATAAACAAACTATGATAACTTGAATCACAGACTATCATACAACCATATTTTTCATCATACCTCACTTCATATATACTCATAATTTTGTAGGTGTCACCTAGTAATTTATCATCATTTACTTGATAAAACAAAAAATTCTCTCCTCTATGCATCTTATAATTATCCTCACTTTCTTTCTCTTTTAGTATTTTCTTAGAATCTTTGCAAACTATGACTATCGCAAGTAATATTATTGTAATTCCACAAAGAATTCCTAAAATACAACTTATTAAACTCCTCTTTTTTTCATGCTTATTTCTCTATATTTTAATATATGGTGCTCAATGTAAAAATGATTCACCTACAAGGCCAATATTTACTTTACTAACAATATACTTATAGCCATACATATATCTTATTATAAAGTACCACACAAATTTCCACAATAACATTTATTCGACTAATCGCCATTTGTACAAAAAATGCCCTATACCAGCCACGTTAACTGATATAGAGCATTCCATTTACATCAATATTATTCTTCCTGCATCTTCGCAAGCTTCGCTGCCTGGTCAGCAGCAATACATGCATCAAGAATTTCCTGAATATCTCCATTCATTATTTTATCAAGCTTGTATAAAGTAAGTCCGATGCGGTGGTCTGTTACTCTTCCCTGTGGGAAATTATAAGTTCTAATCTTCTCAGAACGGTCACCTGTACCAATCTGACTTCTTCTTGCATCAGCCTCAGCATCATGTGCTTTCTGGCACTCAAGGTCATATAATTTAGCACGAAGAAGTGCAAAAGCCTTCTCCTTATTCTGAATCTGAGATTTCTCAGTCTGGCTGTAGATTACAATACCTGTAGGATAATGTGTAAGTCTTACTGCTGAGTCAGTTGTATTAACGCACTGTCCACCATTACCAGAGGCACGCATAACGTCGATACGGATATCCTTTTCATCAATCTGAACCTCAACCTCTTCCGCTTCAGGCATTACCGCAACTGATGCTGTTGAAGTATGGATACGTCCGCCTGACTCTGTTTCAGGAACACGCTGTACACGATGAACACCACTTTCATACTTAAGAACTGAATATGCACCCTGACCGGTAACCATGAATTCAATTTCCTTCATACCGCCGATTCCTGTTTCATCAGAGTTAACCACTTCAACTCTCCATCTTCTTGATTCACAATAATGTGTATACATTCTGAAAAGCTCAGCAGCAAAAAGTGCAGATTCATCTCCTCCGGCACCTGCTCTGATTTCAACAATAACGTTCTTATCATCATTAGGATCCTTTGGCAAAAGAAGAATCTTAAGCTCAGATTCAAGCTCCTCTACACGCTTCTTGGCACCATTAAGCTCCTCCTTAAGCATCTCTCTCATATCCTCATCGCTTTCTTCCTCAAGCATCATAAGGCTGTCTTCAATATCCTGGTTAGCCTTCTTGTATGCCTTATAAGCCTCTACGAGAGGGGTGAGATTACTCTGCTCCTTCATAAGATTTCTAAAACGTCTCTGGTCAGATGTTACATCAGGGCTTGAAAGCTCCATTGTAATATCCTCATATTTAATTAAAATTTCTTCAAGATTCTCAAACATTTATTTCCTCCATCCACAGACTACTCTGTCAAGTCCCGCAAGGTCCTTAATCACACGAATATCTGTGTAATTATTATCTCTAAATAATTTCATAACATCTTCCGCCTGGTTGCAACCGATTTCTACCATAAGAAGACCATTCTCTCTTAGATATTTGCCACTTTCTTTAGCAAGAATACGATAAAAAAACAATCCGTCATCATGTCCATCAAGGGCAAGCATAGGTTCACACACCTTAACCTCATGGTCAAGATCATCTATATCTGCAGTTCTTATATACGGTGGATTGGATACTATACAGTCGTAGACGCCATCCACAGTTGAAAACATATCACTATGATAAAAGCTTACCTTATCTGCACTATTGTGAATTCTGTTACTCTCTGCAACCTCTAACGCTGCTTTAGAAATATCCACTCCGGTTACCTTATGTCCACCAAGAACCGAAAGACTTATTGCAATACATCCGGAACCTGTGCACACATCCAGAACCTTCGAGTTCTCCGGAATACATTTAAGAGCATTATCCACAAGAACCTCTGTATCAAATCTCGGTATCAGAACACTGTCATTTACCATAAATTCCAGACCCATAAAATATGCTTTCCCTTCAATATACTGCAATGGTTCATGTGATGCCCGTCTCTCAATATATTCTTCATAAACAGGTATTTTGTCTGCGTCCGCCTCACAATCAGCGTACATTAACCATCCGGTTCTGCTCATATTAAAAGCATACTCCCAAAGCAGTCTTGCGTCATTGTCTGCCTCGGTTATTCCTGCCGTCTTTAATTTCTCAACAGCCTGTGCAAGAATCTGTCTGTGTGTCATTATTTTCTCCAAAATTTTCCTCAAGATATTGTTCCCAGTCAAAAACCGCTTCTACACTGGCAATTCCTACCTCAATCATATCATCATCAGGTTCTTTAGTGGTAAGTCCCTGAAGAAGAAGCCCCGGCTTACTCATCATATTAGTAAACCAATTTTCCTTAGTTCCCGCAAGTCTCAAAAGTTCATAAGATATACCTGCAATAACAGGAATAAGGATAATTCTAGATGCAAATCTGAGCCATCTTGAATCAAACTGTACAAGCATCATTACAAGAATCGATACGCACATTACTATAAGCATAAAGCTTGTACCGCATCTCTTATGCTCCTTAGAGCTCTTTCTTACATTCTCAATTGTCAGAGGAAGTCCGTGTTCAATGCAGTTGATACACTTGTGCTCCGCACCATGATACATATATACTCTCCTGATATCTTTAATCAGAGATATCAGTACCATGTAGATAATAAAAATAGTAAGTCGAATAACGCCTTCTATAAAAATAATCAGCGTTCTTGAGTGAATAACCTTCTCAAGAAGTGATGATATAAAAAATGGTGCTGCTACAAATATTCCGATAGCAAGAAGCACCGAAATAAATATAGTGATTATATTAAAAATCGTATCTGATTTCTTCTTCTCTTCTTCCGTCTTATTCTTATCCTTTTCATCTTCCTCGTAAAAAGATGATGAATATGTAAGTGTGGACATTCCAAGTGTAAGTGAATCTATAAAATTAACCATACCTCTGACAAAAGGAGCCCTAAAAAACTTACCTTTGCTTGAGATACCCTTAAATTCGTCCTTCTTAATCTCTATTTCTCCGTCAGGCTTACGCACAGCAACAGCGTATGTTTCCTTGTTCTTCATCATAACGCCTTCCATTACTGCCTGACCGCCGATTCCTGAATATTTCATCTCTAACCTCTTTTCATAACTGAAAACGGGTTGAGATTACGAAAACCTCAACCCTATCATTCTGCTCTGCATTCTATTAGTTGTTCTGAACGCCATATTTCTTATTGAACTTGTCAATACGTCCACGAGCTGCAGCAGCCTTCTGCTGTCCTGTGTAGAATGGATGACATTTTGAACAAATTTCAACGTGGATTTCTTCCTTAGTTGATCCTGTTACAAATTCATTACCACAGTTGCATACAACCTTTGCCTGATGGTATTCTGGATGGATTCCTTCTCTCATAATTTCACCTCTTTGATATAAAACTCACTATAGCTTACCTTACGGTCTCTGCTATAATAACAATTTTATTTATTAACTGTTATCTGAAAACAGCTATTTGATTGTAACACATAAATTATTGTATTGCAATAGTATTTTTCACTTAAGATTGTTTCTTATTAAGAACATCAACAAGTGAATTATCTTCCACAAATGAATTTACATTGTACAGGAACAATACCTCGTTAACTTTGTTAATCTTTATTAATTCCTGAATGTCATCATAAAAATATCTTGGGTCAATAATTATTATTTTGTCATAATAAGGAGTAAGCATAGGTATCATACAGTTAGCATAGGAGTCCTTAACAATCATAAGGTTCTTTCCTGTTCCCGCATCGGTTGTTATCTCTACCTGTGCGTAGTTGCCTCCCAAGAATACCTGATATTTATCTTTTTCATCCAGCTTGTCCTTAAAGAAAAGTGAGGCTGTCTTCAAGTTATTGTCAAGATATCTTACTACATAATTACCTGCCGACCTATTAGGAACACATATCTCCACATTCTCATAGGTTGAGTAAATTCCACTGTTCGATGCCTGAGTTCCCTGAAATGTATTAGTCACATTATAAAACTCATACTGAACCGGACTTATATCCATCTGCTTGGCATATTCATAAAATGCGTAGTATGCACCCCTTGTGGTCCAATGATGGTCTGTTTTATAAAAAAGCCCGTCATCCTTATGATCCAACAATGTTGGCACTACATCTATATAATTAACCTTATCTGTCATTCTATCACGAATCAGTTTAATTGTTGTAGCCTCATCGGACTTCATTCCATAAGGAAGCTTGTCCTCATATACCAGTGATGCATTAGGAACAAGCATAAAATTAACTTTCACACCTTCCATAGCCTCGGCAAATTCATTCATGGAATTGGTCAACTCTATAATTTTACCATCATCCACAAGTGATTCTTTTGCTATAAGGTAACCTTCATCGGATATATATACGTCATTAATCAGTCTTTTTCCTGTAATTCTGAGTGCGGTGGTCTTTACTGATATACACCAGTCTCTTATTGGAAACTGGTCTGCAAGATACGTTTCAAAATCGTCCATAAAGTCGCCATTTACTATTGACTGCCAGGTAACCTTAGGAAACTGGGCCAATTTACGATTCTCTTTAGGAGAAAACACTATATCTTTACATATTATCATCCACACAGGTATAACACACAGGAAAATAATTGTTAGCGTTCTGACGCTATTTCTCTTCATACGAAATCTCCTGTATTAAAATCTAAAGTATAAGAACGGATTATAACTTTCACTTACAAGGAAAGTTATTGTCAATACAAAAACAAATACACATATTAACCACTTCAGTACTTTTGGAAGTTTAACTCCTTCAAAATCAGTTACCGACGGTATCCATGCGATAATCATCATAACCAGATTATTAAGAAGTAAGAATAAACCTGTATTATCAAATCCAATACCGTTAGCGCCAAACATAGCACCCAGATAATTTACAGATTCACCAAAACTATTACTGAAGAAAAATACCCATCCAATAATAACAATAAAAAATGTCACAAGGATGTTAACTATTGCCGGCAGCTTTTTCTGAACCTTGCTGTAGACATATTTTTCAAAAATAAGCAGCACTCCATAGTAGACGCCCCAAAGGACAAAATTCCATGCGGCACCATGCCACAACCCTGTAAGTGCCCATACAATAAGCAAATTGATTATATGTCTGAATACGCCTTTTCTGTTACCTCCCAGAGGGATATACACATATTCTCTGAACCATGTTCCTAGAGATATATGCCATCTTCGCCAGAATTCCGTGACACTTCCGGAACGGTATGGACTGTCAAAGTTCTTAGGGAACTCAAAGCCGAACATCTTACCAAGTCCGATTGCCATATCAGAATAACCAGAGAAGTCATTAAATATCTGGAGCGTATATGCAAGTGCACCAATCCATGCAGTAAATGCGGAAATATTATCCACACCCATAGCAAGTATTTCTGTATGAATTGCTCCGATACAATTGGCAAGTACAATTTTCTTAAACAGACCTTTTACAAAATAAGGGATTCCTTTTATAAAATCGCTACCCTTAATAAGTCTTGAATTAAGTTGTTCTTCAATATCCTCGTATCTTACAATAGGACCGGCAATTAACTGCGGAAACATTGTAATATACACTGCAAACGGAAGAATTCCCTTCTGTGCTTTACTGTTTCTTCTGTACACGTCAATAAGGTATGACATAGCCTGGAATGTATAGAAAGATATTCCAATTGGCAGTGCCAGCTCCCGATTTCTAATGGAAGTTCCGAACAGACTGTTGATTGTATCAATCAAAAATCCTGAATATTTAAAATATCCAAGAATAAGAATATTTATTATTATCGCAAAAACTAATGAAGATTTCTTATGTTCTTTTTCAATTTCCCGACCAGCGTAGTAGTTAAACAGTATGCTTAATACCATTAAAACCACATACACCGGTTCTCCCCATGCATAGAATATAAGGCTCGCTATAAGAAGCACCACATTTTTCCATGCTATATCTTTAAAACAAAAATAAAATAAAAAAACTAATGGAAGAAAACAGAACATAAAAGTGAGACTGCTGAAAACCATCTTCTTTTAACCCGTTATACTTTCTATAAAACTCTTTTCTATTGCCTCCGGATTCTCTGATACCGTGTAAATTATATACTGACCCTTATTAGTCAGGATACTTTTACTAAGCATTTCGTACTGTTCCGGTGCATAGGACTGAAATAATTTCTTAAGCTGATCTCTTTTGTCATCAATTGCTTCTATCACGTAGGACGCGTTGTCCTCGTTGTAAAGCTTGATTACAAGGAGACATTCACAGTCCATTATGGACATGTGACCATAATAAAACGCTTCGCCATAATCATTTATATTAAAGCCAAAATTCTTCTTAATATCATTAGCATCAAAAGGAATCATCTCTCCAAGGCTATTATCCGAACTGATTTCCTCGTAAATATCAGATAAATCAGTATCTATATAATATTCTCCGTGAGATACAAATAATATAAACCCTAATATGGCAGCCAAGATTATTAACTGTTTAATTCGAAACGACATTTAATATATCCCCATTTCTTTAACCATATCTTTTATCCATATTTCATAAAGTGCTTTGCTGTAATGAATGCCATCCGTTCCCATTTTGTCCCAATTATTATAGAACAATGCGGAATTCTCATAATATCCCACAGAAAGTTCTTCAGCGATAGCTCTGAATCCTTTATTGTATCTTGCAACATTTCCAAATCTGGCATTCTTGTCTATTGCCTGCTGGCCTACAGGGGAAAGTGCAAGAATGATAATATTGGAATCCGGAAGTGCTTCCTTAAGCTGGCTGATATACGTTTTATACTTGCTCATAAATGCATTAATAACGTACTCATCATGCACCATTTCATTAAGCCCGTATCTTAACAGGATATATTTAGGACGCGCGCTTATGATATTGTTAATCTGCTCCGGCAGATGCTTTTCCATACTTGCACCAACACCTGCAAACACATTAACATTTAATGGCATGCCAAAATATACGTCAAATCCTGTCATAACCGAGTCACCTACAAATGCAGTCTTGGCAAAAAGCTCTCTCATACTGATATCACCCTTAACATACTTTTCATATGTTGAAGCGGCCATTTCTGCATTAACCTGATATGGTACATAGCAGGACGCATTCTCGTGAACAAATGGTGGTTCCGTCGGTTTCTCTACCGGTGGAGCCGTTGTTGGCGGCGTAGAAGGTATTGTCACTTCTTCTGAAGGCTTAGTCGTCTCTATCTCAGACGGTATGGTTGTCTCTTCCTCTGACGGTTTCGTAGGCTCTGTCTCAGACGGCACTTCAGGACTGGTAGCACTGTTTAAAATACCGTCCTCCACCGATTCCACATCAAGTCTGTCAAGAGATACCAGATACGATTCACCCTCTGTAGTATCCACTTTATTAATTCTGGAATTATTCAAAATCAATGCAATAACTACTATTATTGGTATTATTGCAGCTACTATAAATGCTGTTAAATAGTTTTTTTTCATATATTACTCCTAAAATTAAAGTTTCAGAGTAGTAATCAAATCCTTTAACCAGTATTCATTATAAAATTTATATTCAAGATGCAGTCCGTCTGCACTGAATACCTCCTGATGATTGGTCATATATTCGTTATTAGAATAATATTCAACTCCAATTTCCATACACATATCCAACAAATCAAAATTATACTGATTAATATATGCAAAACTTCCCTTATTATAATATATTCTGTCACTTACCGGAAATACACCGCTTACAATAATTCTTGTTTCCGGAAGTTCCTCCTTAAGTCTTAAAAGAAGTCCTCTGTATTGTTCAATTCTTCTGTTTCTCTCATTTTCTGATACACTAAGAGAATTAATTCCATAATGAACGATAAGCGCATCTTTTCCATATGCCTTAGTTACTACCGTAGAAAAATTCTGTTCAAGATAATCTGCAGATGCTCCTACCAAAGCTTCAACATTATTAACATCAAGTAATCTGTATGTCTCCAAAGCCTTAATCTGAGAGTCTCCGGTAAAAGCTACCTGTGAAAGAGCATCCTTGTAGGTAATACTACCTTCCTCAATCTGCTTAATCTTATCCTCTGAATCACCATTACCTTTATGAAGTATATAGGTTGGTGCAAAAATATAACTGTTTCTTACATTGATTGCTTCAAGTGTAATAACCGCTGACTTACTTCCATAGTAAAATACCAAAGTATTGGAACCTTCCTTAAGTCTGTAGTCCTCAGAAATCATTGCGCTTTCGTAATTCTTAATGTGCTTAACACTTCCATCCTTATTAACTGCTTCAACAATAAAATCATCAGCAATAACATTGCCACCGGCATACAACTCTCCACCTTCATACCTGACCCTAAGCTCAACTATGTCTGAATCGTCAACAAATTCTGTTGTCGGTCTGTCTACAATGCCCTGATTGCCTACAGTTGGTTCATCGTTATTAAAAAATACTTTGGTAAAAAGTACCATATATAACAGAACAAGACTGGCAAGAAGCACAACGCTTGTTCCGACTAAAACTATAATATCTCTTACCTTTTTGCTCATAACTTACTCCTAAAAAATCCTCATTTTCTTAATCATCTGGCAGAATTCTGCGTTGTTCTTAGTCTTAGAAAACATATCAAGTATTCTCTCTACCGCTTCATCCGAACGCATTCCGTTAATAGCCTTGCGCATTATGTCAACCGCTTCCTGTTCATCTCTGTCAAGAAGCAGGTCCTCTCTTCTTGTTCCTGACTTAACAATGTCTATTGCAGGGAAAATTCTCTTCTCTGATAATTTTCTGTCAAGAACGAGTTCCATATTACCGGTTCCCTTGAATTCCTCGTATACAACATCATCCATCTTGCTTCCTGTATCAACAAGAGCTGTTGCAAGAATAGTAAGAGAGCCTCCCTCACGCATATTTCTTGCTGCTCCGAAGAACTTCTTAGGCATATGTAATGATGATGGATCAAGACCACCTGAAAGAGTTCTTCCGCTTGGTGCCACTACAATGTTGTATGCTCTTGTAAGTCTTGTGATACTGTCAAGAAGAATACATACATCCTTCTTATGCTCAACAAGTCTTCTTGCACGCTCAATAACCATCTCTGATACTCTCTTATGATGTTCAGGAAGTTCATCAAATGTAGAATAAATAACCTCCACATTCTCACCTTCAATTGATTCCTTAATATCTGTTACTTCTTCAGGACGTTCATCAATAAGAAGAATTATAAGATGCATTTCCTTGTTATTGGTTGTAATCGACTTGGCTATCTGCTTAAGTAAGGTTGTCTTACCGGCTTTAGGCTGAGAAACAATCATACCTCTCTGCCCCTTTCCAATTGGAGATACAAGGTCTACAATTCTCATAGCCTTACTGCTGTCAGGCAGTTCAAGGTGCAGTCTTTCATCAGGAAAAATAGGTGTAAGCTTCTCAAAAGGTGTTCTCTTAACAACATCTGCTAATGTGTATCCGTTAACTGTCTTAATATATAAAAGAGCACTGAACTTCTCACCCTGATTCTTGATTCTCTTAACTCCCACAATTATATCACCTGTCTTAAGTCCAAATCTCTTAATCTGGGCAGGTGCTACATATACGTCATTATCTCCCGGAAGATAGTTGGCGCATCTGATGAAACCATATCCGTCAGGCATAACCTCAAGTATACCGTTAGCTTCAGGACCATTATCTGCAAGACTAGGATCATAATCCTGCTTAAGAGGGTCTTCTCTAACCACTTCCTGCTTAGGCGCTTCTGTCTGAGGCTTCACCTCTGTATTGTCTTCACTAGTGCCTGTTGCCACAAGAATTGCATCAATAAGTTCTGCTTTCTTCATTGTACTGATGTTCTTGAGTCCGTTATCCTTTGCAATATCCTTAAGTACTGTTAATGGTAATGTTTCAAGTTTTTTTCTCATTTCGTTATTACCACCTCGCAGATAAATGGGTGTCTGCGATTCTCCTTTCAAATATAATTTCACTAAATGGGGTTAATATGAACTGTAATTAGATCAACCAGATAATGAGATTATACAACTCATCCAATATATCTGTAAAGTATTTATTTACTAAAAATTTTTTGCGTGGTACAATATAGTGAAATCTTAAGGAAAAGGATGAAAACATCATGACTAATAATGAAAAAGCTCTTATGCTCCACGAACAGTGGGCAGGTAAGTTTGAAACTGTTTCTAAGTGTGCAATCAATACCAGAGAGGACTTAGCTCTCGCATATACTCCGGGTGTTGCCGAACCATGTAAGGTAATTGCAGAGGACAAGGAACAGGCATATAAGTATACAATTAAATCTAACACAGTAGCTGTTGTATCCGATGGAAGTGCAGTTCTCGGACTTGGTAATATCGGACCATATGCAGCTATGCCGGTAATGGAAGGTAAGGCTGTTCTTTTTAAGGAATTTGGTAATGTTAACGCCGTACCAATCTGTCTTGATACACAGGATACCGAAGAGATTATTAAGACGGTTATCAATATTGCACCGGGATTTGGTGGAATTAATCTTGAAGATATATCTGCTCCAAGATGTTTTGAAATAGAGGAAAGACTTAAGGAAGTCCTTGATATCCCTGTATTTCATGATGACCAGCACGGTACTGCCATCGTGGTTCTTGCAGGTATTATCAATGCCCTTAAGGTTACTAATCGTAAGAAGGAAGACTGCAGAATCGTAATCAATGGTGCCGGTGCTGCAGGAGTGGCAATTGCCAAGCTTCTCTTAAGATATGGTTTTCCTCACATTACTCTTTGCAGCCGCAAGGGAATTCTCTCACCTGACGTGGAAGGCCTTAACTGGATGCAGAAGAAAATGACAGAAGTTACCAATCTTTCTCATATGAACGGAACCTTGGCAGATGCGCTTGTAGGTGCTGATATATTCATTGGTGTATCTGCTCCTAACATGGTTACCGCCGATATGGTTAAGACAATGAATAAGGATTCAATTATTTTTGCTCTTGCTAACCCTGTTCCGGAAATTATGCCGGACGTTGCCAAGGCTGCAGGCGCGAAGGTTGTTGGAACAGGAAGAAGCGACTTCCCTAACCAGATTAACAATGTAGTGGCATTTCCGGGAATATTCAAGGGTGCTTTAGAGGGACGTGCCTCACAGATTACAGAAGATATGAAGTTAGCTGCTGCAACTGCTCTTGCCAGTCTTATTTCAGATGACGAACTGAATGAAGATTACATACTTCCGGAGGCTTTTGACCCAAGAGCATCCGAGGCAGTCAGCAAAGCTGTAAAGGATAATATCAGATAATATGACTGTTAACGAATATTATAAGAATTTGTACGGACATAAAGTATACAAAATATCCCTTAATGCCGGTATGACCTGTCCCAACAGAGACGGGAGGCTTGGCACTAAGGGGTGTATTTTTTGCAGCGAGGGCGGCTCAGGTGATTTTGCCTCATCTCCCCATATGTCAATACGGGAGCAGATAGACGACGGAATCAGCCGAGTATCAGGCAAATACACAGGCAACAGCTATATTGCCTATTTTCAGGCTTTTACTAATACCTATGCCCCTGTTGCGAGACTTAGGGACATATTTACTGAGGCTATTAATGACGACAGAATATGTGGCATTTCCATCGCTACCAGACCGGATTGTCTGGAGGATGACAAAATACTGCTTCTTAAGGAGCTTAATTCAATCAAGCCTGTATGGGTAGAGCTTGGTCTTCAGACGATTAGACAAGACACTGCCAGCTATATAAGACGAGGTTATACTCTTGATGTATTTGAAGATAGCTTCCGTCGCCTGACTGAAGCCGGAATACCCGTCATTGTACATGTAATTATAGGACTTCCCGGCGAGACAAGAGAAGACAGTATCCGTATGGCAGAATATCTTACCCGTCTACATCCGCATGG
>JAZQKW010000092.1:0-5278 GCA_045542375.1 Butyrivibrio sp. | reverse complement strand
GGGTTATGTTTTTTCCGGTATAGACCTGATCATTTACGGAAGATACAACACATTCTGACATATCTCTGTCTGTCTGAACCATTACAACATTGGTAGAGCCGGTTTTAGTTCCGTTATAAGTACCACTTACAACGCAGTAGTAATATTTTTTACCATAGGAAGACGTATCTGGTGAATATGTACTTCCGGTTGCTCCCGAAATCTTGGTTCCCTGACCTGTTCTTCCGGATGCCTCATACCACTGATAAGAATAATCAAAATTCTCCATTACGTCAGTTAAGGTTGCCTGAAGCACTACTTTATTACCCTTGTCACATTTAACATCATTAATTGTCTTAAGACTAATAGGCTTATACGCTCCACCTATTTTCACTCTTGGATTCTGCGGATGGGTAAAGAAGTTACCCATTGCATTCTTAGCCTGAACTGTCACATAATATTCATTAGTCGGAACATAGCTTGAAATAACAACTCTCTCAAGGGATGAGCTTCTGCTGGCAGTTATGCTATTAGTCGTCTTATCATTATATCCAAAAAGATTATATCCACTGACTGTTATGCTGTTGCATTCATACTTATCCCATATCACATATATATTCCCACCACTCACATACCATCTTATATTATCAATAGGTTTGAATTTTATATATATGGAAGTTGCAGTCTTCTCACTGTAGACTTTCATTCCACTTTCAGTGTCATAGGCTTTTATGTAAAAAGTAACTGTTCCTCCCTCTTCCAAATCTGAGATATCTGCAGTATAGCTTGTTACACCTGCCCCCACATCTGCTATCTTCTGTTCAGTTATCTTCGTTCCATCTGCATATGTAAAGCTTCTGTATATGGTATATCCCTTTGCGTAGGATATGCCATTCCATCCCAGATTAACTTGACCCACATCTGAACTTACCACCTTAAAATCTTCCGGAATTCCAACTTTCTTAACTCCGGTTATTGCATTTCCTGCGTCAGATACATAGGTTACTCCATTCTTTACATGATATGTCTTAATCATATAGTAAAAGGTTGTATTATATTGTACACTTGTGTCCTTATAGCTGTATGTATCCGTCATCGTTGCAATTTCGTCATAATTAGCCCCGTCTTCTGAACGGTATATTCTGTATCCGTCTACTTCCGAAAGCCTGTTCCAGGTAATTGTAATTCCCGTATTATCAGAAGTTACACTGCTGATAGTTGCAGCTGGAAGTTTCAAAATATAGCTTTCCACCGGCGAATCCAGTGGTTCCTGTCCGTCATACACTCTTATTTTATAATAGTATGTCTTATTCAGTTCTACATTCTCATCCCTGTAAGTAAGTCCATTTCCTGTATACACTGTAGTATATATTCCATTCTGTGACTCTGCTCTGAGAAGTTCATATTCACTAACTCCTGTAACCCTCTGCCAGCTAACCGTTAATGCATCAAGGCTGTCAGGCGTTATGGAAATAATTTCTGATGGTGTTATGCTGTTTCCAACCTCATCCGTAAAAGCCTTAATGCAGAAATTCACTTGTGAATAACTGCTTGAACCATAATTATATGTATCTGTAGCAGAACTTCCGCTTATTATGTAACTCTGGTTATCACCACATGTATTAACAGCAATACAACTACTACCGCCCTGAATATTAAATGGCTGATTTACAGCTGCCGATACTGATGTGCTTCTGTCAAAGCTTACTACTACAGAAAAAGTATCTCCTGGATTCACAGTAACCGGCTCTGCAAGGGGAATAGTATAGTATCCTGCATATACTATGCTTCCGGTCAGTGCCTCATCCAAAAGAGCGGTTCCGCTTTCCGGTCTGTCTGTCTGAGGATTAAGATATATCTGTACCGAATATTCTCTGTTCGCATCCTCAATAGCAAATGCTACAGCCTTAATCAACTGTTCATTGTTACCTGCCACATCAAATACATTGGCATATTTGGTAATGTCATCCCATCTGACATTATATGAAAAAATATTGGAACCATCGTGCTGATAGTTGCGCTTATATGTGCTTCTTGGAGCTATTTCATATACACAGGCAGATGCATCAAGCAGTGTTTTGTCCTCATATGATATCCACATATAGCCTTCATCGCCATAATATGTGCCCCAGCTGTTCTTAATCAGCCACGCACCATCTGCAGTAGGAGTATATTCCTGACCATCTGCCGATATTGTAAAATTCTCTTTAGGAATCGTGTCATCCCACCCAACAATTGCTATTGCATGGTTGGAATAGGTATCTTCATATGTATAGTGATAATATTCCGGATATCCTGTTACAGATACTGAATACTCTTCATTAGCATTGTAGTATGATGCTACTGCTCCATTCTCCATTATTGCACGCTTAACATGGTCAGAATCTGTCATATTAATAAAATACTGATTCGTAAGAATATAACTTATCTTATCGACATCATACTGCACCACCGTATTACCTGTAAAATCGTACATGGCATCTTCTTCATTCATCACACCTGCCCATTTAGTAAGGGTCTTGAATGCGTAATTATCATTACCACCATTAAGCATATTCTCTCTCATATTGGTGGTTGTGGTAACGTCATCATCTGCAGTTCCTGTATCATCCACATAACTACTGTCATTAAAGGTAAGTGATGCCAAGGCATACTCTGACAAATCAATATCATCTGCACTGTCCACAAGCCCGTGAGAAACAGCATACGCCTCCATTGAAGCTACTGCGGCAAAAGACCAGCAGGTTCCAAGACTTCCCTGACTCTTAACTGAAGTCAGATAACCATAATCTCTTGAATCATACTCTGAAGGAATTGAATTATTTCCAAATAACTGCATACCACTAAAGGATACATCCCCTACTAAAGGTGCTCTGTATCCCATATCAATAAAGCCCATTCCCGGTCTTTCAATCTGTTCTTTATCTTCTGTTTCCTGTCCGTCTTCAGCATATGCTTTAACAACATTTCCACTCAGATGCATCGGCATCATAAGTACAAGCAAAAGTGCGGTAATCTTTTCTGATAATCTTCTGTTTCTCATAGACTTTCTCCGTTTCCTGTTATCATTAATAATACCATTTTTTGCGTATTTAGACAATGTTTTTAGGTCGGTGTTCCTACCTCAATTAAATTACCATCTAAGTCATAGAAGCGACTGACTTTTTGCCCCCAGCTATGAGTCATCAGTCTATTAACATACTGTATTGAAGGGTAAAGTCTCTCAAGTTTTTCAATAAACGCTTCTATATCTGATTCTTCAAAATATAGTTCACAGGAATTATTCTTATATATAATTTCTTTCCCTATAAACTCCTTCCATATTGACTCTTCCTGTAATACAAGTCCTTCTGTGAGTATCACGTTACCGTCATTATCCAAAATCACATTCAGTCCGAAAAGGTCGTGATAAAATTTCTTGGATTGTTCTATGTCTTTTACAACTATTAAAATGTTTTTCAGTTTCATTGTATATCACCTCTAAATAAATATTGGGGCTATGGCATTTACCCAAGATTAGGGATTAATTCTAGCCATAACAAAGATGTGGCACTTACACCTTTGATTGTAGCAACTTCCAATGGTTTGTCAATCTAAAAACGGCCATTTTGACCCCTTATATTTAATTTAAAAATGTGACAGAAAAAAGCTCTCTGCAAGCAGCAGAGAGCTAGAAATACTTTACTTTCCAACAATGATGATTCGGCAATCGTGTTACAGGGTGGTTAACCTCCATTTTGGCACTACTGACATTCATTTACTTGATTTGTCACTAAAGTAGTAAAGACCTTCCCTGTACTTTGACCGAGATAGGGAAGGTCTCCTTTCATACCAGAGGTCAACCACTCTGTGGCGATTGCCCTTTATTAATTATATTATAGCACATAATTTGATAATTACAATTACAAATTCATTTTTTCACTTCTTATTCTGCATCCCTGTATGGTCGATTTCATAATTACCTGTGTATATCAATTCCGATATAGGAACAATCTCGTATCCCATCTCTTTCAGCCCTGTTATTACTGCATCCAGTGCCGATTTAGTGTATTTAGCTCCGTTGTGCATAAGTATAATTGCGCCATTCTTCAGATTCTTATGATGAAGAATTGTTCTGACAATACTGTCGGTTCCGTAGTCCTTCCAGTCCAGACTGTCCACTGACCACTGTATTGTATAATATCCACACTTCTCGGCTGTGTTGATTACCGTGTCGTTGTAACCCCCATATGGTGGCCTGAACAGACACATATTGTAACCCGTAAGCTTTTCAACCTTCTCATGCGGAAGCATCAATTCTCTTTCACAGTCAGATGAAGATAACTGTTCCATGTGTTTGTGATTCTCACTGTGATTTCCCAAGTCATGACCGGCGGCAAGAATTTTCTTAACGTCTTCGGGATAGGTTTCAATCCAGCCTCCAGTCATAAAAAAAGTCACCCTGACATCATGTTTTTTTAATATATTAAGTATCTCTTCCGTATCATCATTCCCCCATGCAGCGTCAAAACTTAATGCCACCCTTTTTTTCTCAGTATTGACACAGTAAATCGGAAGTTCTCTCTTATTAATCTTGGCTGAGGCAGTTTTAATTCCATAAGGCACTAAGAATACGGCAGCACCTGCCAGTAGAAAAACCAGTATCATTATTTTGTTATGTAACAACCAATGAAAACAATTTTTTATTTTCCCCATATTAACCACAACTATATTTTTTCTAAATTATATGTGTGGGACATAATCAATATAACTTTAATTCGGATATCTGTTAACGTCATATACATGGTCAGAATCCTGGGATATTTCTTCTCCTGAAACATTGAAATACAGCCACTCCACGTCCGTATCATCCCAAGTTGCATCGCAATGGTAATATCTGCCATCTATATTTACGATGTTCCATGCGTGAGTCTCACTATTGCATACATAGCACTCAAGACCGGCACTTACAGCAAGCAGGCAAAATACTTCCGCATAATCTCCACATACACCCTTCCCGGTCATAAGTCCCGTATATCCAAAAGGCACCATAGGCCCCGATACAATCTCGTATTCCACATTATCAAGAACGTACTGATAAATGTATCTCTCCTTTTCAGACTCGGACAGGTCCATGATATCCTTAACGATTTCTTTTGCCCTCTGATTGGTAGCAACACAGTCCGCGTAAGATATCTGAGAACCCTCTTCCAATGCTTTAATCATTGAAGCATTATCTGCAATCACTTCATAATCCATAATGCAGTTATTGTTAATAGAGAAAAAATTAATATTTTCATTGTCCTTAAACGGCTCTATG
>JAZQKW010000091.1:0-11256 GCA_045542375.1 Butyrivibrio sp. | reverse complement strand
AGAAGTTCCTCTTTTCCTGAATATAAAAGTTTAGGAATATATCCTTCTGATGAATATCTGAATCTATCTCCTAATTTAATTCTGTTAACATAAATATTATTAGTATCTTCTTTTATATCCTTAACACTTATTATTTCTTCGGTACATATAGCTTCATTATCTGTCAAAGCAATTCCTATCTGACCGTTAAAAAGCTGGGTATCGCAGGCATGGAACATAAGCTTTCCGGCTGCAACCTGACCAACAGTACGTGACACATATGTCGAATCAGGATTATAAGCATATACATCACCAAACGCTATTCCTGATGCTATTCCTGACGTCTGGTTATTAGGATTAATGATATCCACAGGAATATTTAACAATCCTACAAGTCCGCCTACCGTATCTGTATAAGATCTTATATTTACCTTAGAAACTACATCTTCTATACATACAATTGAAACTGAGGTTGTTACATACTGACCAACTATACCACCTACATTGGTTGCTCTGGTTTCAATATCACCGGTTACATATACCGAATCAATTATACTGTTAGTACTATATCCAACTATACCACCAACACCCATACTACCCTTCATATAGTTAGCAACTACATTAAGATCATTAACATAGCTGTTGGAAATTCTGGTGTAGCTTATGTATCCGGCAATACCTCCCAGTACTATTGTACTGTCAACTCCTGTTGGCTGTTCATAAATAAGATTAGCACCAGTTACACTACAGTCCTTTATCTCACTTCCGTTGTTCATAGTTGCAGCATATACACCCATACGGTCATAAGCCACAATGTCCACATCTTTCATATGTACATCTCGGATTACACCTGATACATTGTAAAATACTGAACCATATCTTGCTACGTATGTTTTTCCGTTCTTAGTATAAGAACCGCCACCCTTATAATTCTCAATCTTAAGGTTATAGATTTCAGCCTCTGGTCCCACTACTGCCGAAAACAGATTCCATATCTTTGAATTACTTGTAAATTTAAAATCCTTCTGAAGGTCAATATTCTTAAGAGCCTTGCCGTTTCCGTCAATCTTGGCATCAAACTGGCTGGTAACTCTTATTTTGCCTTCTGCTACATCCTTAAAATCAATATCCTTAGTAAGTCTGACATTTTCTATAACCTTATTAGTTGCATTACAGACTACATAATTATACCAATCATCAACAGAAGACACATGTCTGAAAAATTCCATAGACATTTCATAATTTACATCTAATCTCTGTGTCCTGTTATTTCTGAGATAGGTTATTTCCGAAATTTTATATGATGAACTGAACTTCTCAGGGTTAGTAACCTTACCCTTTATTGTTGTGTATCCATCCTGTGATGTTGCACTGTCCACATCAAGCTGTACTGTTACCCCGTCAATGGTTACACCTGTAATTGTAAAATTCTTCTTATTAAGGAATACAATCTTAATATCTGCTGAATCTTCACCATCATCATTGTTATGATATTTTTCAACACTCGCCATTGACACCCCGAGATCTGTTGTCTCAACTCTCTCCGGAAGTGCAATATTATTCTGGATTGGCATTTCTACTGACATTATTACCTTAGGGAAGTATCCTGTTTCAACATAATCTGTTTCAAACTGTTCTCCAAGTATTGCTGTCTGCCATGTTTTATTATACAACGTATCTAACTGAATCATATCAGCATATGTAGTCTTATATGTTGTACTGTCAGAATGAGAACTGTGCATATCAAACCAATAATACAGATCTCCATATCTTCCGTTTACAATATGACCAAATGTCG
This sequence comes from Butyrivibrio sp., assembly GCA_045542375.1. Taxonomy (GTDB): domain Bacteria; phylum Bacillota; class Clostridia; order Lachnospirales; family Lachnospiraceae; genus Eshraghiella. The sequence continues at coordinate 9,479 of JAZQKW010000091.1, read as the reverse complement.
GACACAACTGTACACCATATTCGTTACTTAATACATCAATTGTTGTATTATTTTTGTATTCTGCCGGTGAACTTTCTCCAACGCTGTATACATTGTGGAAATATCCGGCAACATATCCGGCAACTGCACCATAATAATATGAATATGAATATCCTGTATTTCCTCTTTCTGCCTGAAGGAAATTAACAAGACTGTACAAATTACTTAACTGTCCGATTGCGTTACTCTGTCCAACAATACCTCCACAATATCTTGCATATGGTACTGATGCATCTGTAAGGTATATATCCTCTCCTGCTGCATATCCATCCCTGATAATACCATCATTAGATGATATAAGCAGTGCTGCGTGTCTGTATCCTGAGAATGGCTGTCTATCTGGATCCGGCACATTATTAACAACAAATCTTTCAATAACACCACATGATGCATTATATCGTCCAATCAGACCACAGTATGAGTTAGATGTAATACTTCCGCCACGATAATTAATTATAATATCGCTGATTGTACCAAAATTACGATAACACAGTATACCTGCATCATATACCTGTGTATCTCTGTCAAAGTAAACATCATATACCACATCATACAACTTGGCGTTTGAACCAAAATTCTGAACAAACTGCTGTGATGAACCTTCTCCATAGTGATGTTCCAAAGTATATCCCTGGAAATCTAAGATTCCGTCAAATGTGGTAACGACTTTAGCTCCTAACACCGAATCACCTCTGTCTTCAGGATTTTCTTCATTAGGATATCTGTAGTTCTCTGTATTGTAAAGAACAATATCATTAACCGCTACATATTTACCTTCAGGATCATTCTGCATATGAGTAATAAGTTCATATGCTGTAGAAAATCCTTTTACTGTTGACTCTGTTGTAAATTCAAGCGTATCAAGCACAAGTGATCTGCTTTCAGCAACAATATATAATGTATATTTATATGTGTGCTGACCGATATCTACGTTGTCTTTGAAATTATTCACGTATATTCCATCAATCAGATGTCTATCTTCAAAAATGTACTCCGTATCACTTACAACCGTTCCGTCCTTTTCTATACGTACATAGAAGCGGTTATTAATTAATGCAAGGTCTCCTGCTCCACCTGTCTTAATATTAGACTTGGTATATGCAGCATACTGGCTGTTATTGTTATAGATTTCATCGATATGCTGTAATTTAATATTACCTGATACCTCAAGCATTGTGCTTACGTCCAGCGATTTTAATATCACATTAGACTGAAGCGATGCATTAGTATATCCTTCATTGTATTCTATCGCTATAAATCTAAGATTGTAATTCTTGGTAACATCAAGCTGCGTAAAGGTAATTGTGTGTAGTTCGTTCTTACTTACTCTTAATGCTTTTATAAAATCTCCGTCTTCGGTATAGAGATTTAACACTATTCTGTCACCAAAATTACCGGTGATAGCATCATCCTCATCTCTTATATATACATCAAACTCCAATGTTCCTGCTGCGCAGAGGAGATTGCTTACTTCTACAATAGCAGGCTTTCTCATTGTCTTAAATGTAAGCTTACTCATGGATACCATAATATCTTCTTCATAATCAAGATAATATGCTTTTACCGATGGTTCAACATAATAATCTGTCATAGAATCAAGATTTTCTATTTTACATGTAATAGTATCACCGTTCTGGAATACCTCATATGTAAAAGTAGTCTCATCTATCTTGTCATCTCTGTCAAAACCGAATTCCGTAACAATGGTATCATCTGCTTTTTCTTTTATTGTGAACTTACACTCTTCCAAAAGACCTGCAAGCATCTCATTAGTAAGTTCTTTATTAAGTTTATAATCTATTGTAACTGATGAGCTTGTTATCTCAGTAACTTCAGATTCAAGGTACACCTTACCAAGAACAGCAAGACTTGCTGATGTAAAACCTAATTTACCTATTTCACTGAAATGCTGAACTCCCAGACCATTATCAAGATCATAGTCACAATATACAATTGCGTAATAATTTTTGTTTAATCTCAGACAGTCAATTGATGGCAGACTAAGCCTGTCAACCTTCAAACCTTCCTCAGGCGAATATGAATATTCACCCGGCTGAAGCTTGTAATACCACACAGCTGAGTCTAATTCTTCCGGTGATTCAATTCCTTTAGAACTATCTGAAATTACAACATAAATGCCCTTATCTGTACCATCCTCTATAACCGCTGATGCATCCACATCTTCTATTGATAATACAATCTGCGCATCACCAATATTATTCTCTACAAGTGTCATTGATGCGTTAGGCATATTACGGCTGGTTGTAATCTCACCTGTTTCATTGGCTATTCTAAGCACATTTCCAAAATAATCTTCAACATAGAATCTGTACTGATATGTAGTTCTTGCCGAAAGGTTGGAAAGTGATGTTAACACCTGATTAATTCCAGACTTAAATCTTCGTATCTGTGTACTGTTAAGTCTAATAGATGATACATCTTCTCCATTATGAGATATGCTGATTGTGATTCCGGCTGCAAGGTTAATTCCATATACTGCCTCTTCGTCAGTTCCCTCACCATATCCAACATTGGCGATTTCTATACGATTACTGTAGCTTACACCCGGCTCATGTGTAAGATAAATAGTGCCAAGGGTATCTCTTCCCTTAGTTGTAACATATGTATCACCTAACTGCTCTACAACTTTCTCATCATATTCGTTGTAGTATGTAAAATAATATACAATATGATACTTAGTGGATGGTTCAATAATTCCATCACCAATTACAAGGGGACCTGTCTTTCCTGAAAAGCATCTCATTACCAGAGATTCTCTGTTCTTAGGTCCAACCTCATATACTTCAAACTGTACCTGCTTAGTTTTGTCAATACGCTTAGCAGGGTCAATTATTTCGAGTACGGTAGAAACTCTGTAGACACCTTCCACAAATTCACCTACATTAACTATAGGTTTAACATATTCAGGTACAACAGGAACTTTGTCATCACCTTCGCCCGGTTCTGTAGGATATTTATCAGGTCTCATTTCGTCAGGTCTGACACCCGGAGATTTCTGAGTTTCTTCCTCTTCTGATGGTTGTTCATCAGGGTTACCCTCTGTCATATCTTCTGTAGTTACTTCTTCTGTAGGAGCTTCTGTTGTCTCCTCTTCAGTTGTCTCTTCCTCTGTTGTCTCTTCCTCTGTAGGAATTTCTGTCTCTGCCTCTGTTGTTTCATTCTCCATTGGTGCTGTTGGCTCTACAGTCTCAGCCTCATATTCAGTGGTTGGCTCTTCATCTGTCGGCTTTTCGTCATCCATGCCTGATGATGGCTTATAAGCACCGATTAATATAAGGAATTCCTCATATGTATATTCTTCATCATTGACAGTTATTGGCATATCATTTTCGATATCTACGCAATAATTATATATCAATTCATCATTTTCAATTTTATAGAAAGCAAAAAAATCCTTCTGGAAATTAATAATACTATGCTCATTAATCACCTTGTCATCAGTACTCTTATTGTACATAACAGGTGTAAGGTTCATATAATATCCGTTTTTCAACTCAAGGAAAATGTAATTTCCTGCATCAGCCTGAGTTCCTGACGGATTATATGCACTACCTTCATTGATAATAAGGCCCTTGTAGGTCTCTGTTTTTTCATAGTTTTCATCCAAAAGTACAGCACTGTCATTAACCATCTGCAGTGATGCACCATGGTTAAGATATACAGGGAAATTAACATCCATCTGCACTCTCTTTTTATCTCCAAAGAACAGATTGCTGTTATGCTTGTACAAAAAATCTGCGGCTTTAAAGCTATGCATGGCAACATTCTTTTCAGGTTCCTGCTCATTAGGATTAATATTTAGATATTTTCCTACAGTTCCACTGTGAATTGCCAGTCCCGGATTAGCAAACTGCATATATTCCGTAAACTTAAGTTGGAGCATAACAAGAATACCTATAAAAATTACTCCTATAAGTGCACACACAAAAAACTTATTATTTTTTCCTTGGTCTTTTTTCTGCTTTAATTTACTCATTCTAACACTCCCATTGCATCAATATTAGAGAATAAAATTCTCGGAGCATCATTAACAGTCATAACATTAGTACCAAGATTAATGCTATAGCCGTTCTTACATACACCGGTTACATCTTTATTACCGGCAAGTTCTATATACTGGTATTCATCCTCAAGTAAATTGAGAATTTCAACACTATCCTTGTAGTACACACGAACATATGACATTGGCGACATATGATACTTCATACTACCAATTACAAGGTCTGTTTCTTCAATAAAAATAAATGTACCATTGCCGTCATACATAAATCCTTCAGTTACATCAACTTCTCTGTCATTATGAGCAACAGTTGCCTTCTTCTCTTCACTGTTCCAGTTAACAGTCGAAAAATAATTTACCCTTTTCGTTCCTATCTCTGCATTAGGATTAATATACGCCATATTAACCGGTAACAGATACTTATGACTTCCTTCATATACAAGAGGTGTTCCGTCTGACTCTATTGAATCATCAAATTCAAAATATGTAGTGTTACCATCTCTCTTAAGCACAAGCTCTTCATCATAAAATATTTTGGAACCCATGCTGTATCTTATAAATTTCTCTTTTGGGGTATATTCTTTTGTATTTTTCTTTACCCATGTCATAAGAATTATTGCAACCACAATAACGACTGCAAATGTTAACCATGGCAGCCAGAATGCAAGTTTCTTATAAAATTTCTTTTTTTCTTTTCGCTTAATCTCACTCATTATTGTTACCCTTCGCTTTAGGAATCATGATTACACTCATACAACAACGAAATACATCGCATAACGCATAACCACATACTAATATCAGCATAAGCACGATTACTGCTTTAATTCTCCAGTCAAAAACAACATCTATCAGGTAATTATAAAGCATTCCCATAATACTCATTACACCGCATGTAGCAACTCCGGTAAATAAATCTCCGGGAAGCTGCTTAATGTTCTTTTTATGAATCATATAAATTACATGTAAGACTATATAGACGATGATATGAATTGTCTTAACATTGCCACCTGTAATAATCAATGCTACAAATAGGCATACTTTGGCAACAGACACTGCAAGTGCAATGGTATCCCATACCTTCATGCTGTAAAAAAAGCTTACCGTCTTGATGTTTTTGCCTTCAAAAGAAAATTTTCTGCAATACACCAGAAGAAATACACCCATGATAACCGTTGCAACAGCAGTTACGATGATAAATATTTTTAAATCTCCTACTGAATCAACGATTTTATCAAGCATCTGCAGCCTCCTTAATATCTATAGGAGTTGTGTCCCCTTCTTCAACAAGAAGAGAAAAACTATTTTTCTTATGCATATAATATCCCTTAAGACCGGTCATTCCTATGATATTTTTCTCAAAAACAAATTCAACGGAACCGTTAAGCTCGCCAATAACAGGCATAAAGTTCTGCATAATTAACAGAGTATGCCTGTCACTTTTTATTCTTATCATTTCAAGATTATCATATTCCTGCAATCCATTCAGGAGGCTTACAACTTTTGCTTTCATCTTACTCTCCAATTTTTCCTATGTATAAAAACTTAGTTTCGTCTACATCATCATATCTTCCGTTGAGAATGTCATCAACATCTCTGATAACATCATCAATATCAACGAATTTACCAGGTATTCCTGTGAAATCCTCAGCAACAAACATAGGCTGTGTAAAATAATTTCTTAACTTTCTTGTTCTGTAGAAAATCTTAGCATCTGTCTGTGAAAGTTCATCAATACCAAGTACAGCAATAATTTCTTCAAGTTCATTATATCTTGAATAATATCTTAAAACCTCTTCAACAAGTCTGTAGTGACGTTCACCAACGCTTTCAATATCGATAAGCTTACTTGATGTACTGAACACGTTAACAGCAGGATAAAGACCTTTTTCTGCTACCTTTCTGTCAAGTACAATCTGTCCGTCAAGATGTGAAGAAATAACCTGAACAGCTTCATCAGTAATATCATCCGCAGGAATGTAAATTGCCTGGAATGATGTGATTGAACCTTTTTCAGTTGAGTTAATTCGCTCTTCTACGTCTGCAACCGCTGTTGCAATGTTAGCAGGATATCCATTTTCGATAGGTACACGGGATAACTCTGCATTAAGCTCTGAAAGAGCCTGAACATAACGATAAATGTTATCTATGAACAAAAGTACGTCCTGAGACTTCTCGTCACGAAGATACTCAGCAAGTGTAAGACCGCCAAAAATAGCCTTTGAACGAGCTGTAGAGTTCTCTCCCATCTGCCCGAATACAACAGCCATCTTATCCAAAAGATTAGCCTCTTCCATCTCTGCGATAAGCTCACGTCCTTCTCTTGAACGCTCACCAATACCTACAAATACTGAATTTGAGTTATGTCCCTGATATACGTTATGTATAAGTTCCTTGATAAGTACTGTTTTACCAACACCTGCACCACCTAAAAGTCCCATCTTGAACCCTTTTCTCATAGGTGCAAAAAAATCAAGAACCTTAATACCGGTCCAGAGAATACCTCCGTTAACATTAATCTCTTCCATTGTAAGATTTCTGTCATATACATCCTTCTTGTTATCATTTTCTATAGCTCCACCAATAATGGTATTACCATAAGAGTCAAATGTCTTTCCAAGAATTCCATCATTATATGATATTGAGAGGGACTCACCTGTCTTATATACTTCAACGCCCTTCTTTAAGCCGATAACGCTCTGGAAAGGAATTGCAGACACGATATTTCCATCTTCTTCTGTTACTTCAAAATGATATGTTTTCCCCTTAACCTGTGCTGTAAGTACATCATGAAATTTTACTTTTTCACCATTAAGTAATATCTGCACATTAAGTTCGGATACAAAAACAATTTTTCCAATACAGGTTTCCATAATAACCTCCTAATATGAATTAAGCTTGGTATAGTTATCAAGTACTTTGCTAAATTCACGTTCTCTATTTTCTCTTAATGCAATCATTGCCATCTGCTCTTCACGCTCGTCAATCTTCTTCAAGGACTCTTTAGTAGTATTCTGTCTTGTAATATTAACTGCTGCGTTACTAACCTCATCCGCTACTATAAGCTCATACTTCATATAAAGAATTATGAGGCTTGACAATAATGGTTCAATCTCACCTTCATATGAAAAGTCTTCGTTATATGTACTTTCACTTCTGAGATGTTGTGGCATCGGGTATAATTGTTTTTTAGTAAATTCAACTTCACTTGAGCTGTAATAATGATTATATACAAGGCATATTTTCGAATATTTCTTATTAACAAAGGCATCCTGAAGCAATTCAAAAACAGGCTCCATATTAGCGGTAAATTCTTCCCTTGTCATTGATAATATTACGTTATCATCATCATATTTAGGACGTATTTTTCTTCCTATTACTACCTTGTATGCCTTTTCTTCTTCCCACAAAACCTTGTTGACATTGGAATTCAGATTAGCACAGAATCCCATATCACTTCCAAGATAGATATGAAGCTCCGGTCTGGTCTCATCTACCTTGAGTAGTTTGAAATCCAACATAATGTTACGATTGTTAACAATATTATCAATCATATCCGCAACCGTTTCACCGAGGTATGCGTATTTTTTAGCTGATTTTCTTGACTTGTCAACTCGCAGTAAAGAATGAAAATTCATAACCTTTACAATATTTTTTATATTCATATAATCACCTAAGCGCTTCCGTAAACATCTGAATTATTTCACCCTTGTCTCTTGGTGAGAATTTGTACTGGGCTAATCTGTCTTCAATTCGTTTACCTTCCTTTAACTGCTCCTGCATTTCCTGACTCATTTCATCTGAGTTAGCTAATTCGTATACTTCCTTAGTCTCGAGATAGCTGAGGAAACGCTGTCTTACCTTGGCACCAAGCACTTTAATATCTTTATCCTGAACTGCACCACCAAGTCTTGATACACTTAATGTATAGTCAATCGCCGGTTTCTGTCCCTTTTCAAAGTTTCTTCTTGAAAGAACTAACTGACCGTCTGTAATTGAGATGATATTGGTTGAAATATAGTCTGTTATATCTCCACCCTTTGTCTCAACTATCGGAAGAATGGTAATTGAACCTCCATCCTTATGCTGGCAGCCCTTCTCAAGAAGACGTGAATGTGTGTAGAAAATATCCGGTGGATATGCATCTCTTCCAGGAATCTTTCCTGACAAAAGACTGATTTCTCGATGGATATTAGCATGACTCTTTAAATCATCAATTACCACAAGTACATCCTGTCCCTCACGCATATAAAGTTCTGCTACTGACATTGCCATATATGGCGTAAAATAAGCAACTGGTGGTTCATCCTCACTGAATGATGCAATAATAACTGTATATTCCATTGCACCCTTCTTCATAAGGCTGTCATATAATTCCTTGATATTCTTCTTAGTCTTATTAACTGCAACATATATACAGATAACGTTCTTATCCTTCTGGTTAACAATTGTATCAAGCGCAATCTGTGTCTTACCTGATTTCTTGTCACCGATTATTAACTGTCTCTGACCGTGTCCAATAGGATATACAAGGTCTATTCCTGCAATTCCTGTATAGAATGGTCTGTTTACAGTTCCTCTTTCCATAATTGAAATAGGCTCTGTCTCAATTGGTATAGGCTTAAGTGCTTCAAATCTTTCATTAATAAGACGGTCATTACCGAAAATATCGATAATATGTCCGATAGAAGCCTTACTGTACATACCACAGAAGTCAAATCCTGTGGTCACAACTGTATCACCAACATAAATATCATTAGCCTTCTGAAGAATTGCTACCATAACTGAATTCTTCTTAATAGCCGTTACATATCCTACAGAATAATTGGAAATAACAACACGCTCATAGAATCCTACGTTTTCCAAGCCTGATACTTCCAAAATATAATCTTTAACCTTAATTACATGCCCTACTTCGTACACATTATTCATTTCCTTCATGTTACGAAGCTTAGCATTAACCAAACCTTCAATAAATGTACTCATAATTAACATCAACCTTTTCTTCTTGTTTTGTAAATGCTGTAATCATAAACTTTATTCTGAAATATGATCTTGATACCCTCACAAATATTACTGTCCACTGAACATATAATATTCTTCTCTTCTTCTGAGTAATCCTGTTCATTCTCACCCACGCTTACATATACATGAGGGTCTTCTTTTGTACGAACGCTCTTCACATAATCGACGAACTGGATAGTGTCAAACTGTGAGTCTTCATCCAGCGTTTCTATATATTCTAAAAGCAGGTCATTCTTATCTTCTGTGAGAGCCTCTTTTAAAATATCCATCTGTTCTGTGGCTGAAACACTGCACAAATCATACATTCCTTCAAAATCCAAATCAGAGATAATTTCACAAGCTAAATCATAACGGTCAATGTCACCTGTATATGGCACCTTTTCCATTACATTATATA
>JAZQKW010000090.1:0-8047 GCA_045542375.1 Butyrivibrio sp. | reverse complement strand
TGAGATTATACATACTTGCGAATGTGGCAGTACATATACAGAGATAATACCGGAAAAGGGACATGCCAATACAGTTGGTGGAACTAAAGATTGCCACACAATGTGTAATGTATGTGGAGAGGTCCTTGAAAATGGAACAGCTCATACATATACGTCAATAGTAACAACAGAGCCGACATGCCTGGATACGGGAGTTAGAACATATACCTGCGATTGTGGATATTCGTATACAGAAGTTATTCCGGCTAACGGACATACAGAAGCGAAAGGTAATACAGCAGATTGTCACGTTATGTGTGATGTATGCAAGGAAGTGCTTCAGGATGGAAGCTATCATTCGTTCACTGATAAGGTAACGGTTGAAGCAACCTGTACAATACCGGGTAAGCGGGAATATACATGCAGCTGTGGATATATGTATGTATACGAAATAACGGAATTAGGTCATGACTATGCAACTGAGTTTACCATTGATATAGAAGCAACATGTGAAGAGTCGGGAAGTAAGTCAAAACACTGTTCAAGGTGCGACAGCACAAGTGAAATGACAGAAATTGAAGCTGCCGGACATAATTATGTGGGTGCAAAAGATGAACCGACAGCTACACAAAATGGTAGAATTTACGAAAAGTGTGATAAATGTGGAAACGAGATTAATGAAGAGCTTATTGTGGCATTGAATACGGTAAACTTCCCAGATGCTAATATTTTGACAATTATGGAAGGCTACAATACAGATGGTGAAGCTGGTTTGTCTAAAGAGGAAATTGCTGCTATTACTGTTTTACAGACAGAAGACGATGTAGTGATTACATCAGTAAAAGGAATAGAGTATCTGACATCCTTAGAACAGATTATGATTATGGACGCTTCTGCTCTTGAGGAAATTGACGTGACTAATAATACGTTATTAACCACAATTGCACTTCCGGGAGCGGCTATAACAGGAATTGATGTAAGCAATTGTACACAGTTACAGATGCTGATGTTATCGAATGCGGCTAATTTAAGCAGCCTTGATGTAAGTAATAACTCAGAATTGAATTATTTGTATGTTGATAATACTTCAGTAAGTACTTTGGATGTCAGCGGTAAGGATAAGATGACATATTTAATCGCAACCGGATCATCACTGGGAAGCGCTAACTTAAATGGATGCACGTCACTGCAAAGCTTGCAGGTATCAGATACTGCTTTAACAAGTCTGGATATATCATCATGTACAGAGTTATATGAATTAGATGCCCAGAATTTGAGTATTTCTGTATTGGATGCTGAGGGCTGTCAGAAACTAAGAACAATTAATATTGATGGTTCAGAGGTTGCCGAGATTAATCTTACAGGGCTTGATAACCTTGACATGCTTAAAGCCAACCGTACTAATATTACTGAACTGGATATGACAGAGGTTACGGATACTTTGACCACACTGGAGATGGCTGATTCTAAGCTTGAGACAATTGTGTGGCCGACAGATGGTACTAAAGCAGCTCTTACTAACATTAATGTTTCGGGCACAGCTATGACGAGTGTATTGTTTAACGGAATATTTGACAGTTTGCAGAGTATAACCTGTGGTAGCGACAAGATAGAAAACTTTACATTTATATCGGGGGATTCATCATCGCTTAGCGAAGTTACCATAAACAGCAGTTCAAGCTTAACGAGCTTTTCAATAACAGATAGTAATTATTTTGTTTCAGTTGGTTCAATTGATTTGAGTGGATGTGAAGCCCTTGAATCGGTAGTTATTAATGGCTGTACATCATTGACAGGATTGTCATTGCCGACGGGAACAAGTCTTAAGACACTTGACCTGACAAATTGTACGTCAATGGACATATTGGGAACCGGAAATACATCTGCCTTAGAAAGTCTTGTCATTACTGATACATCAATAAGTACTATAGATATTAATGCATTTCCTGAGCTTAAGAATCTGTATGCATCTTCAACCTTTGGCATGGGACTTAGCGGAGATATTGTGATTTCAGGACATTCAGCACTTGAGACTATAGACCTTAGTGGTACACATGTTAGCAATATAACTATAAGTGATGTGGAAACACTTGCAAGTCTTAAGGTAACAGATTCGGACAGTCTTGTAACAGTTGATGTGAGTGGTATAACATCAATCAATAGTCTTGATTTGTCAGGAAGCTCATCACTTCAGAAAATTTATGCAACAGATTGTACAAGTCTTAGCACAATTAATTATTCAAATACGTCACTTACACATTTGTGTATTGAGCGTACACCGTATACAGGAAATCATACGGCAGTTGGTAATTTGAGCTTCTATGGAAATAAGACAATACAGGTTATAAAAATTGATGGAAGTACAGGAATTACATGTCTGCAGATATCTCAGGCAGATGCACTTACTGAGGTAACGGTTGAAAATTGTCTCAGATTAACACAAATTCACACAACTGATACTACTGCTGTATACACAATTGATGCCTCAACATGTACGGCATTGACAACGGTAAGTAATAACAGTTCAGGTGTTACGATTATTCAACCATAGTATTTATTGTTTAAGGAGAAAATGGAATGCAACCAGAAACAATATTACAATTAAAAAAAATATCAGTTCCGAAACAATTTTTTGCCAAGGATTATGTATGCCACGAAGGTCAGCCCGGAAATGAGATGTACATTATCTTAAAGGGCTCCGTTGGAATCTACATAACAAGCGTAATAGGTACGCTTACACAGGTTGCTACGATTAGAGAAGGTGATTTTTTTGGAGAGATGGCGATATTTGATAACCTTCCGCGCAGTGCTTCGTGCATTGCGCTTGAGGATACAATAGCAGTTGCCGTTACCAAAGAAAATCTTCAGGAATTTTTAAGTACCTGTCCTGAAATTGCGGGACAGATGCTTGAAAATATGAGTGGCAGAATTCGAAAATTAAATGCCGAACTGTATCAGAATAACCGATTTGTTAAGAATAGGCATGTTCCTAAATTTGAGATTCCAACTATATATACATCGGGGCATGTGGTTAAGACACCTTACCAGGACCCACAGCTTATTAATGAGTACAAGCAGAAATGTCCGATTTGCGGAAAAGCAGTAACAGTTAAAGATTTGAAGCGTAATATTTTGGAAGAAAAAAGTTTTGAAGCAGATTGCAGAATTATATATCTTGGTTGCGATCCATTATGGACAGAAGTGATTTCCTGCCCGAATTGTTATTATACGAATCATTACCTTAAGTTTTTTGGTGTCAATAATTTTGAGTTCGAGGTAATCGAAAAACTTCTGTATAGCGAACATAAGCCAGTGGTAGAGGACAGGTTGGAGAAGCGTGGAGATTTTGACATAATGGTTATGAAGTATCTTCAGGCAATTAACATTAATGAGCATATCAATCCGGGAGCTAATGCACTAATTGGAAGTCTGTGGAGAAATCTCTATTGGATGTCAAAAGACGTGTCTGATATGGAATTTGCATCGTATTGTGCTAAGAAAGCAATGGATAAATTAAAAATTGCCATTGATGGCAACGAGTTCTTTGATGCAGACAGTAAAACAACTACGGCGTTGTCCCTTGCAGCTATGATGATTAATAATGGCGAACGTAAAGAGGTTAAACACTATATAACAATAGCCGCTGAAAGTCCGAATGAAAGAATTCGTAACAGAGCTTTGCAGATAATGGCAAGAATGGAACAGAAGAACAGATAATAAAGAGAGAAACCTGAGTGTTGATGACTCAGGTTTCTTTTTTTGTGTGTATGCATTACCAACATTTTTTACAAGCCGAAAGCTTTGCGGCCTTAGCTTCTTCAATGGTAATTCGTGTAGTATTATTTGGATTGGTATTTCCGCAATCATTAATTGAATGGTATATTGAACCTGTCGCAGTTCTGTAGCAGTATCCGGCAGAAAGGGTAGGAGTCTCTTCCTCTAACAGGTAGTTGCTGCCATCTGAATAATTAATTCCTACACCGGGCTGTATATTATAACTGAATACACAGAAAAGAATTCCTTCACCCTTGTCTTCGACGGACATTGCTTCCATTAATACTCCATTTGCAAGCAGATTGTCACCTTCGAAAATCGGAGTTACTCGAAAAAGAACGTGATTCTTTGTTTCTTTTACGTAATCGGCAACCATATTTTCAAATGGTAGCATTCCTTCGATATTAAGGTATCTTGTACCGGTTATTAGGTTTTTAGGATTGGCGTTCTCACCTGTTAACTGATATCCGATTAAATGACATCTGTTGTACAGATAATTGCCGTCTACAAGCCCGGCATATTTATTCTGATTCCATCCGGAAGGCTTGACATTTCCTATAGTTCCCCTGTCTTCAGTAGGCATTATGTCTGTACCTATTACGGCAATACATTCTCCACATCTGCCAAGGGTATCAAGTTCCGAATAATACTCATAGGATATGTCAGTTAAGTCACTTTCTTTGAAGAAAGGAATATTATCATTGATTGTGGCATATGCTTTACCACTATATACAGGAACCATTGATGTATTAAAAGTTATGTCTGGAACTGTCGGAGCCTCAGTAGTCGGGGGCTCAGTGGTCGGAACTTCAGTTGTGGAAGTCTCAGTAGTGGTTGCATCTTGGGATGTATCTATAGGCTGACAGCCGGTAAAGAGTAACATCAGTGCAAGAATAAGTGACCCTAATTTGAATTTCATGATTTATATACCTCCAGTGTTATTTTATCGTGTGAGCTTCCGGTAAATTCTTCGGTGTTTATAAGTGTAAAATTGTTGAAATCCACATCGGTTATCATATCATGTGGATAACTTCTGTTCCAACGGAATATGTATAGATAATTAATACTGTTAATGTGTGGACTTAACATAAGATTTTCAACAAAACAGAAATCATCCTCTTTAGCCGTATTAAGGAGGTTGTCGTCGATTGTGCAGTTACCTTCAAAAAGTGACCGGCTGAAAGAGTGTATCAGAAGACGTTTTCCTTTTGATATCTCGTATATTCGATTGATAACCTCAGAATCTCTGCTCTGTCTTCTGTTGTTAAATAGCATACCATTGTTGTCATCAAGACATAATAAAATGTTCATTGAAGTACTCCTTATGAAATGTATTTAGTACATTTATTATAGCTTAAATATAGAATAAAGAACAATGTTTTTCTCAACCACAATTAACAATCGCTTATCAGCCTTTAACGTATAAAACGAAATAAGATACTTCATTGCAAATTATATTGAATTTTATTATGAATAGGAGTATAATATAACGCGTGTAAATAGGTTGAACAAAGGAGAATTATTAAAATGAAACAATCTGCAAAACCATTTCATAAAAAATTGTTACTAATCATTTCTTGTGTGGTTGTGGTTGCGCTTATAGCAATTGCTGCGTTAACCATAACATCTTATAAGAAATCCCTTAAGGAATTTGAGACATCGGGTTACATACTTGTTCCTTCAGAAGCAGAGGCATTAACTACAGATGTTAACGAGATGCATTATTTCTCGGCAGGAACAACATATAGGGAGAAATACGGAAACCTTATATCATTTAAGGATACATCTAATAATCGTGTAGCTGTTGATAAAGAACAGTTCATTCATTATACGGATGGCTCTCTTAAGTCTTTTTCTAACGGCGTTATTTTGAATCTTATGGAAATCGGCGAAAAACAGGTTTCTTATTTTGGCGTATCTGATAAGACTACAATAGTTAAGAATGCAACACAGTACGAGATGTCTTATCTTGGAGATAAGATGCAGATGCAGGAATTTATATGGAAAATTGCAGATGATACATATATGGTTGTTGCACCAAGAATTAAGGTGCATTTAAGCAAGGATAAAGAGGTTACTCTTGATGACTACGTAGAGATTAGATATGTTGACGGTGGAATTGTACGTCTTGTTCACGAACAGGGAACATATCAGACTGTTTCATCAGATGCATACCTTCTTACCGATGGTGGAGTTATGCTTGAACTTATCAGTAAGTATTTTATGGTTGATGGAGAGGAATCTATATCTCTTGAGTCTATGATTATCGATTCAGAAGATAATCTTAACATTGATGAGAATGATGACAAGGTTAAATTACCTACATTTAATGTTATTAATGGTTCTGATGGTGCCAATGGTGAAACCGGAGCTAATGGTGAAGATGGTGAACAGGGCGAGTCAGGTGATAAGGGGGATAATGGTAACGCAGGTGACAAGGGTAATGCGGGAGGTAATGGACAGAATGGTCAGTCAGGAAGTGATGGAAGTGACGGACCTGATGGTGAGCAGGGAGAAGAAGGTAACCTTGGATATGATGGTAAGGATGGTGATGATGGAGATGATGCAGATACAGCAGTTTCACCAGATGGAATTGGTTCTATTGAACAGCCATCGGCACCAACGGTTACAATTATAACAGAGGATTATTTTGTAGGAGCCAACTCAGCAGATATCTGGGTACAGGTTACTGATGAAGACGGACTCCTTAGTGATAATCTTAAATGGACAATTTATACAAGAGAGGGCTATGAATATGTAGCAGGATACGACAAGGAATTCCATCCGGAAGAAGGTCTTATCAGCAGTATTGCTCCACAGAAGGCCAATATTACAACACAGAAACTTCAGCCGGATACAGAGTATGTTCTTGTAGTAAATGGTACATATACAACTGATTATGGTGAATTTAATCAGGATTTTCTTACTAAAGTATTTTCAACAGATATACTTGGTATTAAACTTCATAAAGTACAGGTGACTTCAGATAAGATTGTTGTTAAGGTTACGGTATCTGATGACAGTCAGATAAGCTCATATGGAATTGCTCTTTATAATGAAAATGATCCTAACAATTACATAAGCAGACGTGACCTTGCACAGGGAACCAATACAGGTACTAAGGAATTCACATTCTCAATGGAAGAGAATCTTCTTAGCGGCAAGGAATTATATCCGGATTCTAACTATGTAGTAAGATTGGTAAATGTTGAGAGTAAGGTAACAAATGATATTTTACCGGTTGATATTTCTCTTGATGTGTCAACATTAAAGACTACTCCATATTATATGAATTCCGAGGTTAATCCTCCGGTTAAAGTATCTGTAAGCGATGTTAAGACTAAGGCTGTAGCAAGTGACAGATACAGAACAGTAACACTTTCTCTTGAACAGGGAATTAAGGACCCTGACAATGGAATCAAGGGATACAGATATGAGTTGTATACAACTGCTAACACAACAGCAGGTAATGGGGAATTTGTAGCTTCGAAGGAAGTTGATTCACTTCAGAATGTTATATTTGATGTTAATCCGAACCAGAGCTACTACGGAAGAGTGGTTGTATTATTTAAGGATAACGAGAAGACGGTAGAGATTCCAAGTAATAATTCGGATGTTGTTACAATGGATAAGAGAACATATCCTGTAACTAACATTACGTTTGATGTTGTTGATTATGATTCGGTTGAAGGTACAATCACAATAGAAGATGTAAGCGGAATGATTATAGATAATGTATGTCCGGAGTTCCCATTAAAGGTATTAATTATGGGTGCTGACGGCAATACGCAGGGTATTACACTTGCATACGAAGATGAGAGAGATTTAGATGGAAATAAGGCAACTTATTATTTTAAGCAGGATGGATTAAAGCGTAATACAAGATACAGTATTACTGTAAGTGGTCCAGTTAATACAAGTGATTATGAGTGGACTAACCCTGAATTTAGTGACAGACATAAATACGCCAACTTCTATCTTGGCGGAATTAACTTTACAACAACGGACCCATCAACTTTAAGAGCTAATTTTGTGTCGGAGAGAACTACAACCGGTAATAATGCGTTTGAAATCCGATATGCAATCACATCTGCGTTAAATGACATGGATGTTGCATACGAAGTTGGTAACTTAGAGAAAATCACATTTGTACTATACGACAGCAGTCACAATCAGATAGGAAATCCTTACTCTAAACCAGACGGAAATGTTATGTATAATCATATGAGTGATTTTGAACTCATATATAATCAGACTGTACCAACCTTCAGTTCGGAATTTGTCCTTACAGATG
>JAZQKW010000089.1:0-14319 GCA_045542375.1 Butyrivibrio sp. | reverse complement strand
AATCCCTGTATTATCCGGAAAATCCGTGTTTCGTCCTATTTTTTTACCGCCAAAAATTACCTCCCCTTCTGTAGGCTTTACAAAACCCGTTATACATTTCATAAGCATGGTTTTGCCGCAACCATTTCTGCCTACAATCCCCGTAATTTCGCTCTTTTTTACATGTATGTTAATATCTGATAAAATAAGGTCATTTTTTATTCTTAGAGATAAATTATTAACCTGTATCATACTATTCCTCCAATTCCTGAATTTTTGAAAAGTCGAACTTATCAATTCGAACTACCGCTACTATGAGAAGAACAATAATAATCCCAATGTAATACAGATAGGACCATGCAATATCCATAATAGGTTTTCTGTATATCTCATCAAAATGTATTTCTAAAATAGTATGATTGGTTGGAAAAATCCATTTCACGCCAATATCCATATACGAAAGAACACACCCTATGCATAACATTGCAGTTGTTAAAATGATTCCGGCCATTCTCATTTTCATTACAAACATCACAAGCAAAACCACTGATATCAAAACCATCAAAAGAAACATTAAACCTAAAATATGTACAGTCGCCTGTCCCGGTGTAACATTATTATATAATCGTCCTGTAGTAAGATTAGCAACCTTGCTGCTATAATCATCCGGAGCAAACAGGTAATATCTTGTCGTAACATCACTCCATACATTAGCTGTAAAACTTCTTCCTGCAACAGTTACAATGCTAAATCCAAACAGCAACGCAAGATATGTACCTGCTGCCATCATTGCAAATACAACTTGTCCAAACAGCCAGTTGATTCTTCCAACTCTGCTCAAATAGAACACAGAGTTACCGTCCACCCTTGGAAAATCACCCATAATCCCTAAAAACACTACTGGTATTATTAATAACAAAAGTTGTGAATTGGTTATTCCGATAAATCCCTCAAAAATATTAATTTTTGTCCCCATTTTTTCTGCTGCCTCAGCAAGTTCCTTAATCACATAGTCATATGCGAAGATAATCATTACTGCAACTATCATTAATTTAGGATTACATATCCATTTAACGTATTCTATCTTAGCTATTCTAAACACACTATTTTTGCCCACAATCACACCTGCTTCCCAATCGTATGACATTCCACAACAGACATACACCAACCGCACTAACCAACGTAATTACACAAGGTATGACTTGTTCTTTAGCCCCAAGAAATAAATTTCCATATGCAGAAGGATCTATGCATCTTCCGATTCTGCCCGGTATAATCCCTGCCAAAAACATAATGGTAAAATAATTGATAACATACGGGATGCATAATATTAAGTACCTATTTCTGACTATTTCAGATAGCACAACACTTGGCAAAGCGCAAAAAACACCCTGACAGAATACCGACAATAATTTTTTTACAAAATAGATGTTCCATATATTGTTACGCATCACCACCATACCGATAAGACCAAAAACAAAATATGCTATTACCAGTACCAGTCCCCCCGTTATCAGTACGACCATATTTTTAGATACAACATACCCCATCTTACTGCTACGAAACAGTACAAATCGGTCAGTCTTATTTAAGAGTACACATGGCATCCCAACTATAATAGGGCAAAACATCCACAGATACCCTGTATCCGGTCCAAATAGTATTTTTTCCAATGATACATTTCCAAATTCCATTGCCTGTCTTGGTACCTTGTCATAAAATAATGACAAAAATATATATTCTTTTCCGGTCAGTGTATCTTTATATATATTGGAACACAATAATAGCAATATGGTTATCAGAACCGCCAGCCAATATGCTTTATTGGTAAATATTCTTTTTAAAAATGCTAAAAAAATCATTAATCTATTTCCTTTTGCCAATAAACTACAGTAACCTGCGCCGTTATTAGTGCAGGTTCCATAATTTAATATTTAAATTTACATATCAAACATATATTCAAATCTCTGAGAAACTTCTCCTGTTACAACATCTACATAGAACATTGTGTATTTGTCATCATTTTGATTAACGGTTGTAATCTTCCACCTTGGCTCAAGAATATCCTGTATTTCTGTTTTACGCTCTTCCGGAATCTCACAGTTTCTGTATACCAGCTCAACACCATACACATCATATATTGAATTATCTCCAATTCTATCAGATATAATTTGGAGAGCATCCCCGGCAGAAATAATTTCTTTTATTTCTTCTTTCTCAACTACCTTTCCATCCAACATTCCAAAAGATAGCATCGTATCCGGATGTTCACCTTTAACATAGAATAATTCTCCGCTGTCATGGTAATAATCATCAACGTATATACCCTCAGCATAACTAGAACCATATTCGAATGGAACACCCTTATAGATACGTCTCATCTTAAAACATACTGCATCATAATTTTCCAACTTATCATACACCTTGTTGTCAACTATTCTGACATCCCCGATACCTATACTTATATCATCAGATATAGGTAATGGGAACTGACTATTAACATAATCAAGTGCTTTTTCTTCTAATTCTGACAGTTTGATTGTGCCGTCTTTCATATTAAGTTCTACATCTTCAACCTGCCGCTTCCCTGAAAAATACGGATACACCTTCTTAAATTCATTGGCAGATATAGCTCCCATCTCTCCTCTGGAGAACCATGTTGCATTCAGACTTTCACTTGTCTGAACCATATAACCGCCTTCTGAAATCGTATTTCCAAATAAAAACTCTATGTTAGGACTATTATATCTTTCTTCATCACATACATTCTCTATGTCATTATAATATACATCTTCTACTGTTCCATCTTCCATATGAAAATCAGTTACAAGATATGATTTATCAAATTCCTCTTGAAAAAACTTATCTACAACATCATCCATTATCTTAAAATTTTCAAGAAATGTTCTCTTCTCATAGCCTAAATCTCTCTCAATTTCAATTCGATATACACCTTCAACATCATCTATGGTTGTGACAAAATCCATATACTTAAGATTGTCATATTTGCCATCCTTGAGTCCATCGATATCAGTCTGAAAAGTTTCTTTTATATATGATACCTCACCAGCTTCAGCAGCATCTTCTTTTTTCCTGGAATTCGCTATGATAATAACTACTATTCCAACAACTATTAAAAGTAATAGTAACATGATGACAATTTTCTTATTCTTATTCATAAATCTTCCTCCCTATATGTGTATTATTTGAACATTCAGTTCACTTATAATTATATTAGTTAACATTTCCGATTCAATAAAACAGGCACGAACTACATTAAATTTGCAGTTCGTGCCACTTTTAATCATCTATATAACAATTCTCAAAATTTCCTTCACTTCGTGTATTCTGGTCCTTGAAATAGGTAATCTAATTCCACCTCTAATAACCATTTCTCCCTTGTCTACACTAACAATATGAGTCCTATTAACCATGAAGCTCTTATGTGTTCTTATAAACCCATATTCCAGCAGCTCACGTTCCAATTCATCCATTGTTCTTCTCATTACATACACATCTGAATCTTTTCCAAGCATATGTACTTCAAGATTATGCCCCTTACTCTCTATGTACAATATTCTATTGACATTTACATTCTTCTTACCATCAATAAATTTGAATTTCTTTACAAATGGTAATGTATTAATTGCTCCATATATAGACGTTATACATTCGAATACTTCATCCTGTATAGTCATGCTATTCTTGAGAATATATCTTACTGCATTAACCTTATATCCCTCAGTTGCACAATCTAATGTGTTTGACACAATAACAACTCTCACCTGTCCGTTACATACATTCATTCGCCTTATCATTTCATACCATTCAGCATCAGCATCTATATCATAAAATACAATATCCTGCATATCCCTGTCCGAAGAATCAACAAGTTCCATTCCTGTTCCGTATGTGTCCACTTTATACAACTCTTCACTAAGCAAAAAACACTTATTAACACATTCCTTAATAATTTCGCATAAATGCTGTTCCCTACTACATACTGCTACCTTAATCATTTGTTTCATACTCTTTCTTTTTATTAATTATTAACAACTGCTATTATACTTTATTTTCCATATTATTACAATATTTTGTATTTTAATAAATTTGTTCTTGTTTTTCGTCCTTACTAGATGCACCACCTATTGGCTACCTCAACGATATTCTTTATTCTTTAAAAGAATCTTTTGTAATTGTTTTTGAATAAGCAAAATCCGCGTCACCATCTATAAGTACAATATCTCTATACATATTGGGATTAAGGAGTTTTATCACCTCAGCCTGTGATATATAAAAACTAATTCCCGGAGCATTGCAACTCATAAGATCTACACCAGCATCCTCAACATCTTTATGTGTAATTAGATATAAAATGTTCTCTAAACAGCTATACTCTCTGTAGTCTCTCAAAACCGGATCATGACCATAATTCTTATCAGAATCACCTTCATCATAATTATAGCTTGGAATGATCAGGTCTTTATTTTCAATCCTTAACTCATCAAATGCATATCCGTCATCATATACTGAAAAAAACACTCCCCAACCAACAATAAAACTCTCAAGATACGGTGTGCAATTCTTTATGTGAATATAATGCTGAATTTGAAGGTCATTCTTATGAAGAACATCAGTATCGATCAATTCGGAAAGCCGCTCTCTACTATGATTGATGCATTCTACCAAATCACTCTTAGAAATCAACGTATCTTTTTCATTCTTGATTTCCTTTACAAAATCAACATCTTCAATATATTCATTAACACTCCTATACCCTGCAACCTTTGCTTCATTCTCAAACTTCTTTCCTAACACCATAAATTTGATCGGATATATGCTTTTTATCGCTTCTGTGTTATTTCGAAGTGTTTCAACACGCGTTATCTCGATATGCTTAAGTTTTTTCATAGCATCCAGGTCAGATGTCAAGATAGTATTAAAGTCACTTTCCCAAACCAAAGCAGGCAATTCTTTGAAATGTTTAACTATATTCGGGTATACACTTTGTAACTGTTCTATGCTTTTGTAGCCAAATGCTTTTCTGACATCCGTTGCCAATAAGTATACCTTGTCTTCAATAACTATCCTTGTTTTAAACAGACTAATTCTATTCATGAAGTTTCCCCGATTTTTCTGCAAGTTGCTTATCTTCCTTTTGTACCTTTCGTTCCAGTTTTTTTATATCCTCAGAAGGCGGAAGATTCTCCGGCTTGATTCCCCTCTGTCCAAGCATCTCTCTTACTGAGCTGTTATTGTCAACATGTTCAATCGTTATAGCGGACTCCCCTTGCAAATCCTTTTCTTCAACATTGTAATTTGTCATCTCTGTTGCAAGGTTTTTGGCTGCAATTGTGAGAGTTGGCAAAAAATCTGCCAATGCCCTTGAGTCATTAACACCAAGACGCTCTTTCATCTCTTTGGTAGTAAATCCTCCGAATAAAGCCTGATCACCTTTTGATCGTATTCTTGCAAAACCGGTATCGTCCACACCTCGTTCATAGATGTTCTGAGATAATCGTTTTTCTGATTCTCTAAGTTTACCACGAGCTTCTGCTCTTTCTATATATGCTATTCTTTCTTCAATGAGTTCCTGTTTCCTTGTCTGCACAGCAAAATAACTCTGTGCAAATGCGATCTGTTCCTTTCGTGGGTCTCCATTTTCAGCTATAAGATAACATGCATAACGTGTAAGCATATAATCATCAATCTCTCGATTACCGCCCTTACCGATTTTTATCATTTTGCTGACGTCAGCAAAATGATCCATTACAGCTATTCCGTTGTTTTTACACGAAACCTTTGCCTTTTCAATAGTCTTCTCAAAATTTCTCCATTGAACATATTCAAGCAATTCCATCAACTCACGTGCATACCAAAATTCAACACCCTTCTCCTCATGTCTGATATCATCGAATTCTTTTTTATACTGTACCATTGCTTTCTTTTCCAATTCAAAGCACCCCCTAGGTTTCTTTTTTATCCGTTATTCGAACCTTCATAAGGTGATTCCGTACCACCCTAATATGGTTCCGAGTCTCTTACATGGTATAGGTTCTGACATATATCACTTTCATAATCCTTCACTTCCCTTGACTTTTATAATCCGAATCTATATAATATTACCAATGGTAATATTATATATTTACCATTGGTAATTGTCAAGGAGGTTTTATTATGAACAATGTAACTAATATACTTATTCCTGAACGCCTTAAATCTGCCAGAGAAGAACTTAACCTTTCCAAAGCTGAAGCTGCAAGACAGATTGGATTAACTGCTGCATCCTATGTCAGATATGAATCCGGTGACCGTAGTCCTTCTCCACAGGTCATAATATCGATAGCTGAGAAACTGGGAACATCCGTTGCTTATTTATCAGGAAAAACCGATGATATTTCCCCTGACGTAGTCAGCATTCACAAGGACACCGATCCTATCTTATTCGAGCTCATAAAGAGCATGGAAAATGCAGATGACGCAATCCTGCAACGCTTACTCAGTTATTACCGCCAACTAACAAAAGATTAATTAGTGGTATACAATTCAAGTATTACATTAAGCTCCTTATCCATTTGTCTCACTATTTTCTACATCTTTAATACGATAGTAATCTTCCATCTTTACGTTCGTTTTCACATAGGAATCCGCTTTTCGGTTGCCCCCCGCTCTAAAAGCACGCAACTTTCCATATGCTCCGTCCAGCCAAACATATCCACCGGCTGACACTCCTTAACCTTGTACCCCTTCTTCTTCATAAACTTCAAATCTCTCGCCAAAGTCTCCGGATTGCAGGATATGTATACCACCCTTTCAGGTGCCAGTTTTACAACAGAGTTCATGAATTTTTCCGTGCTTCCGCTTCTTGGCGGGTCCATAAATACTACGTCATATTTCTTGCCCTGAGCAGCTTCCTTTACCATGAAATCTCCCGCGTCTCCGGTAAAATATCTGGCGTTACTTATATTGTTGATTTTACAGTTAACAAGGGCGTCCTTAACCGCATCCTTATTAAGTTCTATGCCTGTGACCCCTGCTGCCCCGTCGGACGCTGCAATTCCGATTGTTCCGATTCCGCTGTAGGCATCTATAATCTGCTCTTTTCCAGTAAGAGCTGCATAACGTATGGCAACACCATAAAGCACCTCCGTCTGCGCATGGTTCACCTGATAAAAAGATTTTGAAGAAATTCTAAATCTTTTTCCACAAAGAACGTCCTCGATATATCCCTTTCCGTAAAGCACTTCTTCTTTTTCCCCCAGCACCATACTTGTCCTCTTGTTGTTAAGATTCATAACTATGGTGGTTATCTCAGGATGCTCCTTAAGAAGAGCCTTGACGAAGTTGTTTTTGGATGGAAAAACAGTTTCTCCTACAACCAAAGTAACCATAATTTCCCCGGTTGCATCCGCCGTTCTGATTAAAATATGACGAAGAAAACCTCTTCCCGTATCCTCATTATAAGGTCTGTATTTAAAAGACTTCATAAGTCCAACGATTGTGTTAATTATGGCATCTGCTTTTTCATTATCAAGTAGACAGCTTTCGATAGGGACTATGCGGTGACTGCCCGCTTCGTAAGTCCCGGCAAAAATATTCCCCTTTCTGTCTCCGCCCACAACAGCGTGTACCTTATTTCTGTAATGATAAGGGGATGGCATCCCGATAATCGGAAGCACCTTGCAAAAAGAACTAATAAGCTTCTCTACTTTTTTCTGTTTTTCCTTAAGCTGTTCACCATATTTCATTCCCATGTATGTACAGCCGCCGCATTTAGCCTGATATCTGCATTTTTCCATATCATATTCCTTCCATATCAAAATCCGGGATAAAGCTCTCCTCCGCAGTATCTCCCTCTTGGATAAAACCATTTTCAATTCCTATGTCAATGGCGTAATCCGTCAGGCGGTCGTATTCCGAGTAACTTACCTTATTAGCAAGCTCCGGATACCTCACCTCGATTCCCTTCATAGGAGTGTACTGGTTCATTATGCTTACATATATATCATCCCCGTATGTA
Source organism: Butyrivibrio sp. (assembly GCA_045542375.1). GTDB lineage: Bacteria > Bacillota > Clostridia > Lachnospirales > Lachnospiraceae > Eshraghiella. The sequence goes on along the minus strand of JAZQKW010000089.1, from coordinate 6,320 downwards.
TCATACAGGTATTTAATAATCTTTTTGGAATCTTCAATACAACCCGGCAAAAGAAGATGTCTTACAATTACCCCCTTAGTCATTATGCCATCTTCATCAAATTCCGCTGTGCCCACCTGTCGCACCATCTCTGCTATTGCAGCAGTTGCCACCTCAAAATAATTATGAGCTTCAGAATATTTCTTAGAAAGTTCCGAAGAATAATACTTAAGGTCCGGCAGGTAAATGTCCACCAGACCGTCAAGCATTTTAAGGGTATCCACGTTCTCGTAGCTTCCTGTGTTATACACGATAGGAAGCACAAGTCCTTTTTCCTTAGCCTTAATAATCGCCTTTCTTATCTGTGGTACAAAATGGGTTGGCGTTACCAGATTGATATTATGGGCGCCTCTTTCCTGTTGCTCAATGAATATTTCCGCAAGCCTATCCACTGTAATTTCTTTTCCGGTACTGCCGTTCGCAATATGCCCGTTCTGACAGTATACACATCTAAGAACACATCCGGTAAAAAATACAGTCCCCGACCCTCTTGTACCGGATATGCAAGGCTCCTCCCACATATGCAGTGCCGCTCTTGCCGCTCTGATTTCCGCAGTTTCCCCACAGAAGCCTCTTTCTCCATTCATCCTGTCCGCCCCACACATTCTCGGACATAATCTGCATCTATTCTGTTCCAAAAATTCTATCTCCTGCATCTCCAAGTCCCGGACAAATATATGCCGCTTCATTGAGTCCTCTGTCAAGATTTCCAACTATAATCTTAACGTCCGGATGGCTTTTACTAAGCTTCTCAAGTCCTTCCGGTGCCGCAACTATGCATACAAAAGTAATGTCCTTTCCCCCATGCTCCTTAATCTTATTAATAGCATCAACTGCCGAACCACCAGTTGCTAACATCGGGTCTACTACATATATTTTTCTCTCAGAAATAGGATTTGGCAATTTACAAAAATACTCATGTGGTTCATGTGTCTCTTCGTCTCTATACATCCCTATATGTCCCACCTTCGCAGCAGGCATAAGTGTAAGAAAACCTTCCACCATACCAAGTCCGGCTCTGAGAATCGGGATAATCGCCTGTTTTTTTCCTGCTATAACAGGACACTTTGCTACCTCAATCGGGGTCTTAATCTCTACCTCTTCCATCTCAAGGTCCCTGAGTGCCTCATAGCCCAAAAGAACGGAAATTTCTTGTACTATTTTTCTAAATTCATTAGTTCCGGTCTCTTCTTTTCTTATCATAGTTGTCTTATGCTTGATAAGAGGATGGTCACATATGGTTATTTTATCGTTTTCTTTGTACATTCTTATTACCTCCATTAGCTTTCTTAGGTTTACCTTTGTGATACTCTATTTTACGAGGAGGTATAAGGCATTTTCCGCCAAAACCAATAAGGTCCTCCCTGTGTTCTTTTAAAAGAGCCTCCCTTACAAGGTCATAATTCTTAGGGTCCTTGTACTGTATAAGTGCTCTCTGCATTGCTTTTTCATGAGGGTTTTTCGCAACATATACCGGCTGCATATTGCGTGGGTCCACACCGGTGTAATACATGCAGGTGGATATGGTTGAAGGTGTAGGATAAAAATCCTGTACCTGCTCCGGCATATATCCTATGTCCCTTACATACTCCGCAAGCTCTATTGCATCCTTAAGGGTTGAGCCCGGATGTGATGACATAAGATATGGTACAAGGTACTGCTTCATACCATTTTTCTCATTGATACGATTGCATTTATTAACAAATTTCTCATATACGGAATTCTCTGGTTTACCCATAAGTCTCAGCACGTTGTCAGACACATGCTCCGGCGCAACTCTTAACTGCCCACTAACGTGATACCTGCATAATTCTCTGATAAAAGTATCGTCCTTATCCGCAAGAGCGTAATCAAATCTGATTCCTGAACGGACAAATACCTTCTTAACCTTCGGTAGCGACCTAAGTTTTCTAAGTAAAGCCACATAGTCCTTATGGTCCGCTTTAAGATTCTTGCATGGTTCAGGGAACAAGCATTGTCTGTTCTGACAGGCTCCTGACTTAAGCTGTTTCTCACATGCAGGATGTCTGAAATTAGCTGTCGGACCTCCCACGTCGTGTATATATCCCTTGAAATCCGGTGCTTTGGTCATCTCCGTTGCTTCCGCTATTATTGACTCATGACTTCTTGCCTGAATAATTCGACCCTGATGAAAAGCAAGGGCGCAAAAAGAACATGAACCAAAACAACCTCTGTTACTGGTTATGCTGAACTTTATCTCGTTAATTGCAGGAACTCCACCTGCTTTTTCATAGCTTGGGTGGTATGTGTTCATAAAAGGCAGTGCGTATACGTCATCCATCTCCATCTGTGTAAGAGGCTTAGCCGGCGGATTCTGCACTACATATATTCCCTTATCGTAGGGTTCAACTAATCTTTTGCCTGAAAATGGGTCCGTATTTCTATACTGTGTATTAAAACTTTTGGCAAATTCCAACCTGTCCCTCTTAAGGTCTTCAAAGGATGGAAGCATTACATAGTCATATACACTCTCTATATCCTTAGTCTTATATACCGTTCCTTCAATGAAAGTAATATCTCTCACGTCAATTCCTGAATCCAGTGCCTCAGCTATCTCCACAATTGAGCGTTCACCCATTCCGTATGAAATGATATCCGCCTGTGAATCAAGAAGTATAGAACGTTTAAGAGAATCTGACCAATAATCATAATGCGCCATTCTTCTGAGGCTGGCTTCTATTCCACCTATAATAATAGGTGTATTCTTATAGGTTCTTCGTATCAGATTACAATACACAACTGTAGCGTGGTCCGGTCTTTTGCCTGTTACGCCACCCGGAGTATATGCGTCAGATTTTCTCCTCTTCTTAGACACGGTATAGTGATTAACCATAGGGTCCATATTTCCTCCGGACACCAGAAATCCAAGCCTTGGTTCCCCAAATACACATACGCTCTCATCCACCGTCCAATCAGGCTGTGAAATAATGCCCACTCTGAACCCTCTGGATTCAAGCACTCTGCTGATTATTGCAGGACCAAAAGAAGAGTGATCCACATAGGCATCACCGATTATATATACGAAGTCAACTGTATCCCAACCCCGTTTTTTCATATCTTTTTTAGAAATAGGTAAAAAATCTCTCATAATTTTGATACACTTTCATAAAACTTTACATTTGATTATATCACAAAAAATGATATAATGATAGATAACTAAAAATAAGGTGTATGGAGGTTTATATGAATTATTCACCAAATCCAACAAGATATAATGCCATGAAATATCGTAATGCCGGTAACAGCGGACTTAAGCTTCCGTTAGTATCTCTTGGTTTCTGGCACAATTTTGGTAATCACAATACTCTTCAGAGTATGAAGGATTTATGTTTTACTGCTTTTGATAACGGAATCACACATTTCGACCTTGCCAACAACTACGGTTCAGAGCATGGTACTGCAGAACGTAACTTAGGACGTATTATTACAGAGGATTTACACGCTTACAGAGATGAGCTTGTAATCTCAACCAAGGCAGGCTTCGAAATCTGGCCTGGTCCTTACGGACGTGGCGGTAGCCGTAAGTATCTTTCATTATGTATTGACCGTTCGCTTGACAGAATGGGACTTGATTATGTAGATATTTTCTACCATCAGTGTATGGATAGAGAGACTCCGTTAGAGGAGACAATGTCAGCTCTTGACCAGATTGCCAAGAGTGGTAAAGCTCTTTACATAGGTCTTTCTAACTACGACAGCGACACATTAAAGAAGGCATCTGCTATCCTTAAGGATCTCAAATGCCCATACGTTGTTAATCAGAATCGTTATTCTATTTTTGACAGAAGCATTGACGGCAATGGTGTTAAGAAAACAACCGCACAGGAAGGCAAGGGTCTTATCGTGTACTCACCACTTGAGCAGGGTCTTCTTTCAAGCAAATACCTTGACGGTATGATTCCTGCAGACAGCCGTATGGCATCAGACAGTCCTTTCTTAACAGAGGATTCATTAACTGCTGATATGCTCACAAGACTTAATAAGCTCAACGAAGTTGCTGCCTTAAGAGGACAGACACTTTCACAGCTTGCTATCAGCTGGGCATTAAGAGATGAGACTGTTGCCAGCGTTGTAATCGGTGCATCTAAGCCTGAGCAGATTATTGAAAATGTAAGAGCCATCAACCAGATTAATCTTAATCCAAGAGACCTTACATTAATCGACCAGCTTGCAGGTGTTTAATTAAGATAATTTAATAAATCAAGCGGGTGCTTTATTATAATTGAAGCACCTGCTTTTTTTAATTCTTCTTCGGTTCTGAAGCCCCAGGATACAGCCACAAGGTCAAGACCTGCATTAGCTGCCGTCATAACATCCACCTGAGAATCCCCTACATATAGAGTCTCTTCCGGAATACAATCAAGATTCTTCATTAAATTGCTTACCATATAAGGGTCCGGCTTCGTAGGCTTTCCATCTACAGCTCCCGCTGCCTCCTGTATATAACCTTCAAAATATATTTCTTTTAACGTAATAACAGAAGGATGTGATTTATTAGATGCTATAGCACACACAATCCCTCTGTTCTTCAACTCTTCAAGCAATTCCAATATTCCCGGATATGGACCTGTCTTGTCGTTACAATGGATTCTGTAGTGAGCCTTAAAGCTCTCATAGACATTCGTAAATTCTTCTTCACTGACATCAGCCGGAAGTGCTCTCTCTATAAGCTTGCGGATACCGTTTCCAACAAAGCTTCTTATCTCATCAAAGCTTTTTTCCGCATAGCTGTACTTCTCAAGAGCATAATTAGTACTGTCCTTTAAGTCATCCAATGTATTAAGCAGTGTCCCATCCAAGTCAAAAATAATTGTCTTATACATATTGTTATTCCTTTATCAATTCAAGCACATGTCCAATATCGCCGTCTTCAAACACAAAACGGCAGTCAGGTGCAGGGTCATTCTCAGGAGAAATCTCTGTTCTCACATAGAAACCATCCATTCCAAGTGCTGTAGCGCCTGCAATATCCGTTGTACTGTCGTTACCAATCATTACACACTCTTCTACCTTAAGACCATGCTTATCAATCAGTTTCTTGTAAAAAGCAATGTCAGGCTTCTTGCATCCGGCATCAGACGAGATAAAAATATCATCAAAATAATCTATTATCTCTGTCTTCTCAAGCTCCTGCCATGTAAATACTCTCTGTGCGTTAGAAAGCAGATATACCTTCTTGCCCGCCTTCTTAAGTCCCTCAAGCACCTTCTTAGTATTAGGATATAACTTAATCATATGTGTTGTAATAACACGGAAGTTCTCGCCTATCTCCCATACCTCTTCCGGTGTTATATCCGGCTTATGCTTCTTACAAATCGCTTCAAACACCGGTATTATATCTATTTCACGCTTATCATATTCAGTAGGCTCTGCTTCGAGTCTGTTAACCTCTGATACATAAAGCGCCCTAACCTCTTTACCTGTATATGGCATACCCTTCTTAGTAAGCCACTTGGCAAATTCATCCCATGGCTCCTGATTCCATTCATCAGTTCTGATATCAATTAATGTCCCATACAAATCAAATATATAATTCTTATACATACCAAACCATCCTTCTAAAAGATATGGAACATTATAGCATACTTATATATATATCTTCAATAAGTTAAGAGAAATATGTATTGACATCATTTACCGCAGGGAGTATAGTCAAATTGTATCAAATGATTAATTGGGCAAACTTATGAAAACATAGGGACGCAAAGCTAGAAGTCTAAGGTAATTAAATTACTATGATAGTTCGGTTGCAATAGTTTATAACTGTTGCAACCTTTTTTACGTTATGTGTTGTCCACCAGACAATTTACATAAAGCAGGACCGTAATGAAAATTGTATAAGGAGCGTAATCAGATGAAAAAATTATTAGCTGTACTATTATTAACATCAACTATTTTAACAGGGTGTGCTAAGGGAACAATTGAAATGTTAGAAACCACCACTCCTACCGAACAGAATACAACATCAGAATTGCCTACCACTACCGTTCAGTACGAAACAACTGAGCCAATTACCGAGCCGCCAACAGAACCTCCAACCACCTGGGAAGAATCAATATCTTGGGCTACTAAGGAAGAAATGAAAGAGGCATTGGATAAGCTCCAAGTCCCTGAGGCAATTCAGCATGTAATACTTGAAAATAATACCATAATTGATTCAAGTGATGGAAAAGAGAAGCAATTATCTGATGTGGTTGCAGTTAATGAAAGCAAGGTAGGATATATCGAATCCATAAGAACGGTGGATATGGATCAGGATG
>JAZQKW010000088.1:0-13268 GCA_045542375.1 Butyrivibrio sp. | reverse complement strand
AGGCAGTTGATTGTCTTCCTAAGACCGCTTGGCCTCCGACTTTACGGCTGTTAAGGCTTCATCAAATTCTCTGATACCCCATAAATCTTTTCTCTTTGCTCTTAAGAGATTGTAATTAGTGTCTGTCACTGCCCAACCAACAGATGTGGTTCCTAAGTCCAGTCCTAAGTAGTAATCTTTTTTCTCCATTTTCGTACCTCATTTCTTTAAAATAAATAATTGTTGACATGACGATAATCCTATGTTAATCTTAAGAAGAATTAACAAAGCGAGTGCAAATAAGGATTTATCCGGCATCGTCATTTGACTCTGCATGGTGCAGAACTTTTTAAAGGCTTTTCGATAGGCCTTTATTTTTTTCTTAATTTCATGGACACATTTAATATACAAAAAGAGAAGTCCTATATTCTGGACTTCTCTCCTGATTTCTTGATAAATTTTCATAAAGCCCCTTGCATATCAACTATTTAACTACAACATTCATTGTATACCTTCTGGTTGATATATTCAAGGAATTTTCAATAATTTTACTGATATTCTTCTTCTAATTCATCGTACATTTCAGCCATCTCTTCATCGAATTCTTCCTCGTCGTCATATTCAAATTCGAGAATGATGTTCCACTCAAGAACCTTCTGTATAATGAAGTTAAACTGTTTTCTCGCTTCAATGTCAATGATGTTCCACTCTGAACCGTCAATTCTGTCGATGAACTCCTGTAATTCAGAATCACGAACAACAACATTTAAATGCTTTACCATATGTAATACCTCCTCCGTATTATAACCTATTTATGTTATTGTATCACAAAATTTATTTGCGTACAACTTTACCTTGATATAATTTTTTCTGAAGCATATTAATTCCAAAAGTTTTCTGAAGCATCTTAATCTTAGGAAGGTCATTTTCTGTAATAATTGATGCACATACAGCCTGACTGCCATCTCTTCCACATCTGCCGGCTCTGTGAAGATAATCCATAGGCTTCTCCGGAAGGCCGATATTAATAGCAGATAACACATTGTCAAAATGGAGTCCTCTTGCTGCAATATCCGAACAGATAAGATAATCAAGCTTTCCTGTCTTGAAGGCTTCAATCATCTGGCGGCGAAGATTTTTATCAAGCTTGGCATGAAGACAACGGGCGTTGTAATGATGATATTCAAGCTTCTGAGTAATTTCCTCTGTATCATATTTTGAATTGGAAAAGATAAGGCATCGCTTGGTATTAAGTGCTTTGATAACCTTTCTGACGGTCTCAATCTGCTCTCTTTTCTCAACCACAAAGTAGAAATGCTCAATATTCTTAGGTATGGTAACCTTCTCGTCAGTAAATATCTCAATAAATTCTCTGCCAAAAGAATCTGTTGCAAGCTCTTTAGTTACAGAGGTAATTGATGCAGAGAACAACATAATCTGTATATCCCTCATAAAACATTTTCTAAGGTCCATAACACCGCTTATATTGTCTTTGTTGAGAATCTTGTCTGCTTCGTCTATTATTAGAGTCTTAACCTGATGAGCAGCAATCTTGCGCTCCTTAATAAGTTCATAGATTCTCTGATAAGTGCCTACAATTATGTTAGGCTTGCTCTTAAGGGTCTGTAACTGGCGCTGTTTATTAACACCACCGAATAAAGCTGCTGCAGTTATAGGTACCTTGGAATTGTTGGATAATTGATTAATCTGACTGCATATCTGTATGCATAATTCCTTGGATGGTGCAAGAATTATTGCATAAAGCTCCTTGCTGTCTATATTTTTCTGGATTATAGGGAGTAAAAATGCCAAAGTCTTACCTGTTCCGGTTCCGGAACATCCGATTAAGTCCTTGCCTTCATATGCAGGCTCCAGACACTTATTCTGAATATCTGTTAACCTGGTAATTCCCTGTTTATTAAGTCCTTTAAGTAATTTCTCATTTAATTCCATAATTAATCGCTCACTTCTTGTTGTATTTTTCCCTAAAACATTATACTATAAGTTAAGAAAAAAAACACTATAAATTAAAGAGGATTATATGGAATTACAACGTTTATACAGTTATGCCAGAAAGGCTATAGATGAATATCATATGATAGAGGAAGGTGACCGTATTGCCGTAGGAATATCCGGAGGCAAGGACAGTCTTACTCTTCTGTATGCTCTTGCCGGTTTAAGACGCTTCTATCCTAAGAAATTCGAAGTTGTGGCGATTACTGTGCATCTGGGTATGGATAAGATGGATTTTACCCCGGTTAAGAAGCTCTGTGAAGAACTTGAGGTTGAATATCATATTGTTAATACTGAAATATATCAGACAATCTTTGAAATTAGACAAGAAAGCAATCCGTGCTCTCTGTGTGCCAAGATGCGAAAGGGTGCCTTTAATGAAAAGGCCAAGGAGCTTAACTGCAACAAATTCGCATATGCACATCATAAGGATGATATTGTGGAGACACTGTATATGTCACTTATGTATGAAGGTCGATTACACACCTTCTCACCTATAACATATCTTGATAGAACTGACTTAACACTTATCAGACCACTTATCTTCACACCGGAATGCGAAATTGCAAGCTTTACGAAAAAATATAATCTTCCTGTTGTAAAGAATACATGTCCGGCAGACGGATATACAAAAAGACAGTATATCAAGGATATGCTTAATGAACTTCAGAAAGAGAATCCGGAGATTATTGAACGTGCTTTCACAGCTATTATTAATGCTGACCTTAAAGGCTGGCCGCCACGATATCCACATAGAAATTCCAAAGCAGGGAAATAATAAAGTAACAGATAATTATCAGAAAAATATCCCGGTAATTATCTGTTATTATTTAATTATTAACATAATATGTAATCAAAAGATTCTGTCCGTAATATATATCATCTGACTTGAGATTGTTCATATCTCTTAATTCATCCATGTAATCATATATATCACTGAAATAATTATAATCTATATGATCTTCTGCAACGCTCCAGAGGCTGTCGCCTGCCTGTACCGTGTAGTTGGTAAAGCGCTTATTGCTGTAGTCCGGTTCATTAGAGCTACCTGCATTCACATTAACCTTACCTATAATAAAAAATGTAATCATAAGAATACCTGCTAATGTAAAAAGTATTACCTTCTTGTATCTGATTATTATCTCTCTCATTAAATCTACCATAATAATGTCCTCCGTTGTATTTCATAACTGAATTCTATATTATTGTATGTACTATAAAAAGTACTCTTCTGCCTTGCTATCAAAAATATGTTCGGAACAGCTGTTCGATATAGTAATAATAACACTCGAACAATCGTTTGTCAATAAGAAAATCGAACATATTTTCAGAACTTTTGTTTGATTTTTTGTACACATTATGATAGAATGATATCAGATTAAGAATTTGGAGGTAATAATATGAGTAAAGATAAGCTTACTGCCAAGCAGGAACAGGTTTTGGATTTTATTAAGCAGCATCTTATGGCTAAGAGCTACCCTCCTACTGTCAGAGAGATTTGTGAAGCTGTTGGACTTAAGTCAACTTCAAGCGTACACGCACATCTTGAGACTTTAGAGAAGAAGGGATATATAAGAAGAGATCAGGAGAAGACAAGAGCTATTGAGATTATAGATGATGATTTTGGATTTAATCCTTTTAGCAGAGAGATGGTTAATATTCCAATGGTTGGGACTGTGGCTGCAGGGGTTCCGCTTCTTGCAGAACAGAATATTACAGAATATTTCCCGGTTCCTGCGGATATGCTGCCTAATGCGGAGACCTTTATGCTGAGAGTTAAGGGTGACAGCATGGTTAATATGGGAATTTATGAAGGTGATCAGCTTATTATCAAGCGTCAGAACACAGCCTCTAACGGTGATGTTGTTGTGGCACTGGTTGATGACTCTGCTACTGTTAAGAGATTTTATAAAGAGAACGGTCATTATCGTCTTCAGCCTGAGAATGACTTTATGGAACCTATAATTGTTAATGAATGTTCGGTTCTTGGCAAGGTTATTGGTCTTATAAGATTGAATATAATATAGAATATAATGTTAAAAGCCATCTCTCGATGGCTTTTATCCTTTTATTAAATGTTCTACGAGAATTTTTATACCCAGTATTATTAATATCGCACCACCGGTGAATTCAGCTTTGTTCTTGTATTTTGAGCCGAATATATTGCCTATTTTGACACCTGCCATTGACAGTGTGAAGGTTATTACACCGATAAATGATACTGCTGCTATTATGTTGGTATCAGGAAGGAATGCGAAGGTTACACCTACGGCAAGGGCATCTATACTTGTAGCTATTGCCATGATGAGCATGGTTTTAAAGGCAAGTGATGCATCCTCGTCATCTTCTTCCTTAGAGAAGGATTCTTTAATCATATTTCCACCGATTATCAGTAATAATATGAAAGCAATCCAATGGTCGAATTTGGTTATATATTCCCTGAAATTATATCCTACAAGATAGCCGGTAAGTGGCATTCCTGCCTGAAAGCCTCCGAACCACAGTCCGCATATTGCGGCATTCTTCAAAGTACATTTAGGCATTGCAAGTCCTTTACATACGGATACAGCGAAGGCATCCATGGAAAGACCTATTGCAAGTATGAATAATTCAATAAAACCCATCTGTATGCTCCTTAATCTTCTGTAATATCCGATATTTCGTATCGAATTATTTTGGAGATGTCATTTAATGCTACTTCAACCTGATATCCGACTTTGCCACCGCTAAAAATAATGGTATCGTAATCTTTAGCTGTCGTATGAAATACAGTTCGAAAATTCTTCTTCATTCCGATTGGAGAACATCCGCCGTGTATATATCCTGTTAAGGGAAGCAGGTCTTTTGCTTTTAACATATCAATTTTCTTCTCGCCAACAGCCTTGGCAGCTTTTTTCAAATCCAATTCCCTGCATACAGGTATTACAAATACATAATTAATATTCTTGCCTGATACTGTTACCAGAGTCTTAAAAACCATGTCCGGATTCTGATTAAGTGCGGCAGCAACCTCAGGACCGCTTATGGCACCGGTGTCAAGGTAACAATAACTTTTATATGGGATTTTTTTGCTTTCAAGAAGCCTCATTACATTCGTCTTTTCCATTAGCTATTCCCAGTCCTTACATACATTAATCCACTTTGTATAGCCGGAATATTTCTCTAATTCGTCTATTGTAAGTTCAATGGCACTGTTACCGCTTCCAGCAGCCGGAAATACGGTTTCAAAGCGCTTGAGAGACTCGTCCAGATAGATTTCAACACCGTCATTAACGGCAAATGGGCATACACCGCCTGCCTCGTGGCCGATTATCTCTCCTACCTGTTCAAATGGTATCATCTTAGCCTTGGTATGGAATTCAGCCTTATAATCTGAATTAGATATTTTTGCATCACCTGCTGCTACAATTATTATTGGTGATTCGTCTATTAAAAAAGACATTGATTTGGCAATTCTCGCAGGTTCACAGCCTACTGCAACTGCAGCCAGTTCAACAGTTTTGCTGGATACTTCAAATTCAAGTATTCTGTCTTCCATGCCATATTGTTCAAAATATTTCTTTACTTTATCTATTGCCATATTGTCATCCTCTGTATATCAGATTGAATTTAATAATTCTTCAAATGAGCAAAAGCCCTGTGCTGCGCCATCATAGCCGATTTTGATAGCGGCAAAATGCTGTGCATACATAAGACATGCTTCAGGGGCATATCCCTTTGCGTAGAGGCATATAAAAGCACTGAAAAGTGCATCCCCTGCCCCAACTGTATTAACAATCTTATCTGTCTTAACTGCAGGCATTTCATAAATTCTGTCGGTTTCCCTTAAATACATCATGGCACCATTGCTACCTCTGCCAAGAACAATAATCTCGTTATGGTATTTGTCCGCAATATCCTTGATAAAATCACTAGGTTCACCTTGAATATTCTCATCACTTAAGAAAAGAATGTCTGCATATTGCATAAAATCTCTGTTATATTCATCATTAATATCACTTAATACATGAACATCCGTTGCAATTGTCTTGCCTGCATTATGTGCAGATTTGAGAAGGCTTCTGTTGAAATTGGTGTTGCAGGCTACCACAATATCCACATCTCTGTACATATCAGGAGTAAAATCATATTCTGCCTCCTGAACGTCCTTCAAATCGCAATATATTTTTCTTCTGCCATCCTGGTCATATAAAACAACTGACACAGGTGTCTCCTTTAACTGAGGCAAAACATTCTTACCCGATATTCCAAGGCTCTTAATCTCTCTGATAATGTGCTCAGCAGGATAATCCTTTCCTGTCATTGAACAGAGAGAAACTTCATCTCCAAGAGTTGTAAGCGCCTTAGATATATTGTAAGCAACACCTGATACATTGCTTCTTATGCCAAAAAAACGATATTCAATTGGACTGTAATTAATAGGGAATTCATTAATTCCGGTTGTGGTCTCCACGTTAACAAGTCCTGAAACCAATATTTTACTCATATATATATTCTCCTTGCTTAATTAGTTAAAAGGAGCTGTAACGCCCAAATAGCACGTTACAGCCCTATTGTTATTATATCTGTTCTGCAAGAGTTGTTCTTGCTACTTCTATAGCTTTATCAATACCGGAAGGATTCTTTCCTCCAGCCTGTGCCATATTAGGACGACCGCCACCGCCGCCACCTACCATAGGAGCACATGCTTTGATAATATTACCTGCATGAACACCGGCTTTAACTGCATCATCAGTTGCCGTAACGATAAGATTAACCTTGTCATCACCCTGAGCTGATGCAATAAGAACAACGCCTGACTGAAGCTTAGCCTTAAGATCATCTGAAAGATTACGAAGCTCATTCATATCCACACCTGAAATTGATACAGGAAGGAACTTGATTCCCTTAACTTCTTCAACCTTGCTCATTACATCACCAAGAGCTTCATTAGCTGCCTTAGACTTTAAAGATTCGATTTCACTTGTAAGAGCCTTAATCTCTGCCTGCATATGGGCAATCTTCTCTTCAACATTAGAAGGTGTTGCCTTGGCAAGCTTGCAGATATCTTCGTATTTCTTCTCGATATTTCTGTAATATTCAAATACTGCGTTACCTGTTAAAGCTTCTATTCTTCTTACGCCTGCTGCAATACCTGCTTCTGATACAAGCTTAAATGCTGTAATTACGCCTGTATTGCTAACATGTGTACCACCGCAGAATTCCTTAGAAAACTCACCGATACATACAACTCGTACTGTTTCGCCGTATTTCTCACCGAATAAAGCCTTGGCACCTGTCTTCTTGGCATCCTCTATATTAAGAACCTTGGTATCAACTGTAATTGCTTCTGCAATCTTCTCATTAACAATTGCTTCAACCTTAGCAAGTTCCTCTGCTGTCATAGCTGAGAAATGAGTAAAGTCAAAACGAAGTCTGTCAGGAGTAACCAAAGAACCTGCCTGCTCAACATGTGAACCAAGCACAATTCTTAATGCTTCCTGTAAAAGATGGGTTGCTGTATGGTTCTTGGCGGTGTCATATCTCTTAGCTTCTGAAACCTCAAGAGTAACAACATCATTCTTGTTAAATGAGCCGGCTGTAACCTTACCTACATGTCCTACTCTTCCACCTTTTAACTTAATTGTGTCATATACTTCAAATACAGAGCTTCCTGCAGTTATTGTACCAACATCACCCTGCTGACCACCCATTGTAGCGTAGAAAGGAGTTGTATCAACGATAATTGTTCCTTCTGTGCCTTCAGAAAGGGTATCAACGATTTCTGTAGCTGTTGTAAGTACTGAAATCTTAGAATCTGTCTTAAGTGTGTCATATCCTACAAATTCAGAAGTAATGCTTGTATCGATTTCATCGTATACAGTTGCGTCAGCACCCATATAGTTAGTCTCTTTACGGGCACTTCTTGCAGTATCCTTCTGCTTCTTCATGGCAGCTTCAAATCCCTGCATATCAACCTTGAATCCCTTTTCTTCAAGAATCTCGATTGTAAGGTCAATAGGGAATCCGTAAGTATCGTATAACTTAAATGCATCATTACCATCAAGAGTAGTTGCTGATGATTTCTTAAGAGACTCTTCCATATCAGAGAGAATCTTAAGACCCTGGTCAATAGTCTTATTAAAGTTCTCTTCTTCTGTTGTAAGAACCTTAAGGATAAGTTCTTTCTTCTCGTCTAATTCAGGATATCCGTCCTTGCTTGAATCAATAACTGTCTGAGCAAGCTTAGAAAGGAATAATCCGTCAATTCCAAGAGTACGTCCGTGTCTTGCAGCTCTTCTTAAAAGTCTTCTGAATACATATCCACGGCCCTCATTAGATGGGATGATTCCGTCAGACGCCATAAAAGTAACTGAGCGGATATGGTCAGTAATAAGTCTGATTGATATATCCTTCTTCTCATCAGTCTTATATGTAACACCTGAAAGCTCACATATTCTGTCTCTGATAGCCTTCATAGTATCGATATCAAATACAGAATCCACATCCTGAACAACAACAGCAAGTCTTTCAAGACCCATACCCGTATCAATGTTCTTCATCTTAAGCTCTGTATAATTATGATGTCCGTCACTTTCAAACTGTGTAAATACGTTATTCCATACTTCCATGAAACGGTCACAGTCACAGCCTACCTTACAGTCAGGCTTACCACAGCCGTACTTAATTCCACGGTCATAGTAAATCTCAGAACATGGACCACAAGGACCTGCACCATGCTCCCAGAAATTGTCACAGTCACCATTCTCATCTCTGTAGAATCTTGTGATTCTGTCACCGGCAACTCCAACTTCCTTAGTCCAGATATCGTAAGCTTCATCATCATCTGAGTAAATAGACGGATAAAGTCTGTCTGCTTCCATTCCTATTACTTCTGTAAGGAATTCCCAAGACCACTTAATTGCTTCGTGCTTAAAATAATCTCCAAATGAGAAATTACCAAGCATCTCGAAGAAGGTAAGATGTCTTGCTGTCTTACCTACATTATCAATATCACCTGTTCTTATACATTTCTGACAGGTTGTTACTCTTCTTCTTGGTGGAATCTCCTGACCTGTAAAATAAGGCTTCAAAGGAGCCATTCCCGCATTAATAAGCAAAAGACTGTTATCATTCTGTGGAACAAGTGAAAAACTGTTCATTCTGAGATGGTCCTTGCTTTCAAAAAATTCAAGATATTTTCTTCGTAATTCGTTTACGCCATAAGACTGCATGTCTTATTCCTCCTGTTATTACATCGTAGTATTGGTTGTGTCACTGACTTCTTCTGCAGTAACATTCTCTGCTGCCTTCTTAGCATCATGACGCTTGCGGAGCTTAATTCCGATAAAAATCGCAACACCCGCTACAGCCGCAATTATTATAAATCTGAGTGACTGAAAAAACAAGTCATTAAGTAAATCATATATATCTGCTAATACCATAAATTGACCTACCTTTCATATTAAAACATTATGTTAATCGTATCATATTCATCAGCCAATTTCAATAACATCCTCTATCAGATCGTTACCATCAGCCGCACTTGTGGCAAGGCTGTCACATAATTCATTCATTTCATGACCATCATGACCCTTAACCCAGCAAAAAGTTACATTATGCGGTTCCATTGCCTTAAGCAGTCGCTTCCATAAATCTATATTCTTCACCGGTTCATTCTTGCCCCTCTTCCATCCCTTCTTAATCCATGAATCAATCCAATTCTGATTAAATGCATCAACAAGGTATTTAGAATCGGAATATAAGGTTACATCACAACTCTTCTTAAGGCTTTCAAGACCTGCTATCGCCGCCATAAGCTCCATTCTGTTGTTGGTAGTCTTAATATATCCCTGTGAAAGCTCCTTCTGATACAGCTTACCACTTTCGTCAGTATACTGTAAAACTGTTCCATATCCTCCGGGTCCGTCAGGATTGCCCCTGGCTGAGCCGTCGGTAAAAATATTAACCTGCACTAGCACTGCCTCCATATACCATTATTTATAAATTCATTGGCTCTGTCCTCGGCTTTGGAAATAATATTCTTGTCGTAGCCGATAACCTCAAGAAGCTTAATTGCATTTCTTGAAGTAGCCCTTCCATCATGAAGTATATAAGAAAAAATAACGTTGCCGTCCTTAACTTCTTCTGTAAAATGATAATTGGCGTAATCTTTTTCCAAAATATGTGTAAGCTCAATGTCGTGAGTTGCTGCAAAACACATAACGCCTGCATCTGCCAGGTTCTTAAGAATCTCTGATGAAGCTGCAATTCGCTCAACAGTATTGGTTCCTCTTAACACCTCATCAATAAAGCATATAATACGTTCGCCCTTCTTGGCTGCAGCATCCACAATTCTCTTAAGTGATTTAATTTCAACAATATAGTAGCTCTCTCCCATATCAAGGTCATCAGTAAGTGCCATAGAGCTGTAAATTCTAAAGAACGGTGCCACATAATCTTCACAAGGACATGTATTAATTGTCTGTGCAAGAATTGTACTAATGGCTACAGACTTAAGGAAGGTGGATTTACCTGAGGCATTAGAGCCTGTAAGGAGAATCGGACCATCTGTCTTAATTGAATTGGCCACCGGCTCCTTAATTGATAAGTGATACAAATCCTTAATCACAAGTTCCTTGCCATCATTAAATTCAGGTCTTACAAAATAAGGCAAAAGATGTCTGAAGGATGCTATACTTATCATCGCTTCAAGATTTCCTAAATTATCCATCAAATCGTAGATTTCACTACGGTATTTGCCAAGGTGAACAAGCATGGAATTGAATTTAATCAAATCAATGTGTGTAAACATTCTTACGTATTCCATAAGCATGTCCGAAAGGTTACCGCCTGATACCTTGCCTGATACCAAAAGCCATGAATTATTGGTTATCTTTCTAAAAGTATTAATATGTGCTGACAATCTGTCATTATATTCGCTAAGCTCGTCTATATTAAGTCTGCATATATTCTTGGCAGCGTTAACCATTGCAACTATCTGTCTTACACAGGTAAAGAAGCTGTCAATTCTTGACTTGGTCTTATAGTAGGTTACTATTGTGTAACCACAAGTACCTATTATAAAAAGAATTCCTAATACAGGATTAACAAAAACAGTATAAAGCACTGCTGCCACAATACTAAGAAAAGACAGATAATGTGATGCGTTGGATGCCGGCTTTAAACTAAGAAGTCTGTCTATATGGTCAGAAATTGATATCTTTCTTGTAAAGCCCATATCATCAAAGCCCTGCATTATCTTGGTACGTTCTTCAGGATGCTTCTCAAAATATTCTATAAGACGTTCTCTTTCTTCAAGTATGGAAACATCTGACACAGGTGTTCTTAATATTTTGTACAGATAATCACGTCCCACAGATGAATGAGTATAGTTAATCATCATAAAAATCTTGTCCATATCAAGATCATTCCATGTAATATCATCTATGTGGTTGTCATCTTCTTTAAGTGTGTTTCTGAAATAATGAGAAATAGATTCATATTCTTCATATGAAAATTCATATTTCTTAAGAAGTCCATAGGAAGCCTTTAACTGATAATACTGAGTCTTCTTAGCTCCTACGGATGCTATTGCTGCAATTGCAACGATTGCCACAATGGCGGCTACAACAATTAATATAATTATATAAGGTTGCATATCTGTTACTCTCCAATCAAAATATTCTATAATTATATCCTATTTGCCTTTTTTTAACAATACAAAAAGACAGCAATAATCCGAAAATTATTACTGTCCTTAAATATTAAATAATAAGACACACAAGTCCGCCGCTGGTTTCGTTAACTACTTTTTGCATTGTGTCCATAAGTTTGGTCTGACAATCGTCATTAAGCATCTGTATTTTGGCCTTAATACCGTCTTCCACAAGATTTCCTATTGTCTTTCCAAAAATATTGGTATCCCAGACATTTCCACTCTGTTTGCTTTCATTAATATATTTTAACAAATCCTCCGCCTGCGCCTCAGAACCTACAATTGGTGAGATTTCTGTTGCAATATCTACCTTAATCATATGGACTGAAGGACTCTGCGCTTTGATTCTTACACCGTATTTACTGCCGTTTTTAATGATTTCAGGCTCTGACAGATTAACCTCATCAATACCCGGAATAACAACCCCATATCCCTTCATTTTGGCAACTGCTGCCGCATCAATGAAATTGCTGTATTCACGTCCCATAACTGACAGTCTTTTTATCATATTAATCAGTTCGTATTCGTCTTCAATCTTTTCTCCTGATAATTCGCTAAGATGCTCATAGTACCATTTGTCATCGATTTCATAGGTGACTTTTTCATTACCTGTGCTGAAATCAAAATCATCAAATCTGACAGCGGATATGTATTTGCAGTCATCAATTCTTTCATGAGTATTAATATCCTTAATATTGTCAGCGGAATAGAGAATTTCCCTTGCGTTATCTATGATTTCCCTCTTAATCGGATTGTCATCAGCCATCGCTTCTACCCATTTTGGCATATAGAATTCAAAGGATACAATCGGAAATTCGTACAAAATATTGGTAAGTATGGATTGTATATTTTCCTTGGTCAATCGGTCACAATTTACTGTTACTGCCCTTACATCATAGGTTTTGGATATTTCTTTTGCCGTATTTATGGCTGTGTCTGAACCTGGTGCTACTGAGTTAACGATTACAATGAATGGTTTATTGATGCTTTTTAACTCATATATGGTTTTTGCCTCTGCTTCTAAGTAGCTTTCTCTTGGTAATTCCCCTATACTTCCGTCAGTTGTTATTACAATTCCTATAGTAGAATGGTCATTAATTACCTTTCTTGTTCCAATTTCAGCAGCTTTGGTAAAAGGAATGCTTTCTTCGTACCAAGGCGTCTTTACCTGTCTTTCTTTTTCATCCTCATATATTCCCTGAACTCCGTCAGCAATATATCCAACACAGTCGATAAGTCTGAATTTGGCAGTTACATTGCTTACAGGGGATATTTCAACTGCTGTTTTTGGAATAAACTTAGGCTCTGTTGTCATAACTGTTTTTCCGGCAGCAGCCTGAGGAAGCTCATCAATGATTCTTCTTTTTTCATTTACATCATTTATGGCAGGTATAACCATAATATCCATAAATCTTCGTATAAAGGTTGATTTTCCGGTTCTTACCGGTCCTACAATTCCTAAGTATATTTCGCCACCTGTTCTTGCTTTAATGTCGTTGTAAAGATTGAAATTGTCCATATTAAAAAGCCCCTCTTATGCTGTTATTTTTCCTACTTTCTACAACATATGAGGGACTGT
>JAZQKW010000087.1:0-20857 GCA_045542375.1 Butyrivibrio sp. | reverse complement strand
CAAAATCAAATGCTAACATTAATACCCTCCTTCTTCCTTCTCGGAATAAATTGAACAATGTGCCAACAGTTACTAACCGCCAAAATTACTTGGAATACAACTCGACGATAAGCATTTCATTTACGGGAACATCAATCGCTTCTCTGTTAGGAAGTTCTTTTACAGTTCCTTTCTTTGCATCATAATCCACTTCAATCCATTCAGGTACAATTCTGGATTCTGTTACTTCAATGATATCCTTAAATCTCTGCAATCCTTTTGCTTTTTCTGTAAGTTCGATAACATCCCCTGCTTTTACAAGATAAGAAGGAATGTTTACTTTCTTACCGTTAACAAGAACGTGCTTGTGACCAACTACCTGTCTAGCTTCTTTTCTTGTTCTTGCAAATCCCATACGGAAAATAACACTGTCAAGTCTGCTTTCAAGAAGGACCATAAGGTTTTCACCGGTCATACCCTTCATTCTGTCGGCTTTCTTGTAGTAGTTACGGAAAGGTTTTTCCAATACACCGTAGATGAATTTTGCTTTCTGTTTTTCACGGAGCTGAAGTCCGTACTCACTAACTTTCTTGTTAGGGTTTCTAAGACTTCTGATAGATTCATTTACATGTCTATCCAATCTTTTGTTGATATTTCTTTTCTGGTCTTCCGCTTCTTTTTTCCATTCGTTGGTATGAGTATATTTCTCAACACCAAGGTAAGAAGGGTCGATGCCAAGTGCTCTACATCTTTTAAGTACAGGTACTCTATTAATTGCCATTTTTAGGCTCCTTTCTTTTAAAGAAGGCTTCTGCCTCCTGCTATTGTTTACAGTACACCCTTTGGCGTATTAAGCTACGCCAAAGCGGTGAAGTACTTTCTTCCAACCATACCAACTTTTTGAAAATTTAATATCTTCAAAACAATAAATAAATCAAACACGACGACGTTTTGGTGGGCGGCATCCGTTATGAGGTACCGGAGTAACATCACAAATACTTGTTACTTCCAAACCACAAGCCTGAAGTGCTCTGATAGCAGCTTCACGACCTGAACCTGGTCCTTTTACAAATACGTCTACTGTTTTTAATCCATGAATTAAAGCAGCTTTTGTAGCTGTTTCAGCAGCCATCTGTGCTGCGTATGGAGTAGATTTCCTTGAACCTCTAAAACCAAGACCACCAGCACTTGCCCAGCTTAATGCATTACCTTCGTTATCTGTTAATGTAACGATTGTATTGTTAAAAGATGATTGAATGTGTGCCTGTCCGCGTTCAACGTTTTTCTTAACGCGCTTTTTTGTCACTTTTTTTGTAACTTTAGCCATTTTCTAAACTAACCTCCCTTATGGGTTCCCGTTTATTCATCGGGTATTATTTTTTCTTATTTGCGATTGTTTTCTTAGGACCCTTACGAGTTCTAGCGTTTGTCTTTGTCTTCTGTCCTCTGACAGGGAGACCTTTTCTGTGACGAATGCCTCTGTAGCATCCAATTTCCTGTAATCTCTTAATATTGAGGGCGATTTCTCTTCTGAGGTCACCTTCTACTGTCTGACTTGCGTCAATAACATCTTTAATTCTGCCTACTTCTTCATCTGTGAGATCCTTAACACGTGTGTTAGGGTCTATCTTAGCTTCAGCAAGAATGCGGTTTGAGCTAACTCTGCCGATACCATAGATATAGGTAAGGCCGATCTCAATACGCTTTTCTCTTGGTAAATCTACACCAGCGATACGAGCCATGTGCGTTACACCTCCATTTGTCTTATAATGTTGTTATAAAAATTTATTTAAAGTGGCTGACAACACACCCTGGTGGTTCGCCACTGCAGCCGCATAATAATAGCGCTGTTTTCTAAACACAAAAAAACAGAATTATCCCTGTCTCTGCTTATGCTTAGGATTTTCGCAGATAATCATTATATTTCCTTTTCTTTTAATGACTTTGCATTTTTCACAAATAGGTTTAACTGATGATCTAACCTTCATGGAAATCCTCCTTTCTACGAAAAAGCAACTTTCATAATAATAAAAGTTGAAAAAACGTCCGAGTGATAGTATATCACACGATTATTACGAATACAAGTAGTATTTTTATTTATTTTTTATTTGTCTCTCCAAATGATTCTTCCCTTTGTAAGGTCGTATGGAGATAACTCAAGTGTAACTTTGTCACCAGGAATAATTCTGATGTAGTTCATTCTAAGTTTTCCACTGATGTGAGCTAATACCTTATGTCCGTTTTCAAGCTCTACCTGAAACATTGCATTTGGAAGTTTCTCAACAACAGTTCCTTCTATTTCAATTACATCTGTCTTTGACATTTTATTTTGCCTCCTGCTAATTCTTAGTGTGATTCAGAAATTGTTTTATAGAATACTTAATATCTTCGTCGCGTAATTTCTGTTCTATAATCTTCTGAACAATCAGCTCATCTTTATAATCTATTATTTCAACATGTCTGGTATTCTTATGTTTTGGATGTGCTACTGTTTTCAGTCGTCCATCCGCAACCTTAACACCATTACTGTCATCTAATATAATATAGTAAGTATCTTTATCGTGACCGGCTGTTGATCTGCATACACAGCCTATATATCTGCCTGCCATATTCATTATTTCCTTTACATATTGAGTGAAAGTATTTCGCAACCTTCGTCAGTTATCAATACTGTATTTTCATAATGTGCCGATAAAGATCCGTCATATGTGACAACTGTCCAACCGTCATCCAACCAGCAAACCTTATGGGTTCCCATGTTAATCATAGGTTCGATTGCAAGTGTCATTCCGGCTTGAAGTCTTATACCTCGACTTTTCTGAGTGTTATTCGGAACACTTGGGTCTTCGTGAAGATGTGTGCCAATTCCATGACCGCACAACTCTGTTACAACTCCGTATCCGAACTTCTCAGCATAGGCTGCTATCGCATTGGATATTTCATGCAGATGACATCCGGCTTTAATATTTTTAATGCCTTCAAAAAAACTCTGTTTAGTAACCTCAATCAGCTTAGCTGCTTCCGGTCTGATGTTTCCTACTGCATGGGTTCTTGCCGCATCTGAATGATATCCTTTATAAATAACACCAGCGTCAAGACTTACGATATCACCGTCTTTTAATACTCTCTTACGGGAAGGAATTCCGTGAACTACTTCCTCATTTACTGAAACACATATTGAAGCAGGATATCCTTGATAATTAAGAAAAGAAGGGATGCACCCATAACTGCGGATTAATCTTTCACCTTCTTTGTCTATCTCATATGTTGATATTCCCGGCTTAATTATTTTAGCAAGGTCCTCATGAACCAATGCGAGAATCCTTCCGGCTTCGCGCATCAGTTCAAGTTCCCTTGAAGTCTTTATTGTTACAGACATCTTCTATTCTCCCAGAATTGAAACTATGTCACCGAATACGGCTTCCATTTCTTTAGTTCCGTCAACCTCGTGAAGAACTTTCTTGCCTGTATAGTAATCTATCAATGGCTGTGTCTGCTCATGATATACATTGAGACGATTCTTAACTGTCTCAGGCTTATCGTCATCTCTTAAGATTAACTCAGCTCCACACTTATCGCAGATACCTTCTACCTTAGTAGGGATATGAACGATATGGTATGTTGCTCCACATGCTACACATGCACGTCTGCCTGACATACGGTTAATAATGTTTTCATCTGGTACTTCCACATTGATTGCGAAATCAACTTTGTCATTAATTGCTGCAAGTGCTGCATCTAATGCTTCTGCCTGTGGAATTGTTCTTGGGAAACCATCGAGAACGTATCCGTTCTTACAATCGTCTGCCTTAATTCTATCCACAACTAAGTCTACTACAAGTTCATCCGGAACAAGTTCGCCCTTGTCCATGTATGATTTTGCTTTCTGACCAAGTTCTGTATTATTTTTAATATTTGCTCTGAAGATATCTCCTGTAGAGATATGTGGGATTTCGTACTTAGCGCAAATCTTGTCTGCCTGTGTACCTTTTCCTGCTCCAGGAGCTCCTAACATGATAATCTTCATATATTCAGCCTCCTATATGATTACTGTTTTAAGAAACCTTTGTAATCTCTAACCACCATCTGTGACTCCATCTGTCTGAGTGTTTCAAGGATTACACCTACGATAATGATAAGTGATGTACCACCAAAAGATACGTTTGCATTGAAGAGACCTGAGCAGATAATTGGAATTAACGCAACTATTGCAAGACCGATTGCTCCAATGAATATGATTCTGTTAAGAATCTTTGTTAAGTAATCTGATGTTGGCTTACCTGGTCTAATACCCGGTATAAATCCACCGCTCTTCTTCATATTATTAGCAATTTCAACTGGGTTGAAAGTTACTGATGTATAGAAATATGCAAAGAAGAGAAGTAAGGCGATATAAATAAGTACGCCTAATGTATATATCATGTTGTTCCTATCAAACCATGAGTTAGATGATAACATTCTTACGATTTTACCACCAACTGTGCTGTAGTCAAAATTAGGTTTAACAAACTGGATGATAAGCATTGGGAAGGTCATAATAGACTGGGCAAAAATAACAGGAATAACACCTGAAGTATTTACCTTAAGCGGAATACATGATGACTGTCCGCCGTATGTCTTTCTTCCCTGAATTTTTTTAGAATACTGTACCGGAATCTTTCTTTCTCCACCACATAATAAAATTGTGAGGAAAATTGTTCCGATTATGATTGCTGCAATTACCAGTACTGCAATTGTGGCCTTAAGCACGCCTTCACCCTTGATGAAAATCTGGTATAATGATTTGAAATCTCCTGGGATGCTTGAAAGAATATTGATAACAAGTATTATTGAAATACCATTACCGATTCCCTTTTCAGTAATTCTTTCGCCAACCCACATAAGGAATGCTGAACCGGCTGTAAGTATTGACACCATTGTTACTGATACTCTGACTCTTTCGAATCCTGACATTGCTGAATATCCTTCAATAAGTCCTGATTTTCCGAAGCCGATAACCATCGCAATACTCTGTACTAATGCAAGACCAACTGTAACATATCTTGTTATAGTCTGAATCTTCTTTCTTCCATCCTCGCCATCCTTCTGCATCTCTTCAAGCTTTGGAATAGCTATTGTAAGAAGCTGCATAATAATTGATGATGTGATGTATGGTGTGATACTTAATGCAAATACGTTCATCTGAAGTAATGAACCACCGGTAAAAGAGTCTACCATATCAAATGCGTCACCGCTGAACAACAATGCAAGCTGTTCACGATCAATGTCAGGAATAGGAAGTAAACTTCCTAATCTGACAACGATGAGCATTAAAAATGTAAAAATTATTTTTGACCTTAATTCTTTTACTCTAAAAGCATTTGCTAATGTTTTAAACATTAAATCACCTCACAGGTTCCGCCAAGTGCCTCAATCTTTTCCTGAGCCTTAGCGCTAAAAGCGTTAGCTTTAACAGTGAGTTTCTTAGTTAATTCTCCGTTACCAAGAATCTTAACGCCATCCTTAGGATTGCTAACGATTCCTGATTCGATTAATGAATCAACTGTTACTACTGAGCCATCTTCAAAGCTTTCTAATGCCTTTAAGTTGATACCAATGATTTCAAGGCTGTTTCTGTTAGTAAAGCCTCTCTTTGGTATTCTTCTATATAATGGCATCTGACCACCTTCAAAACCAGGTCTTGGAGCTCCTGAACGAGCTTTCTGTCCCTTGTGTCCTTTACCGGCTGTCTTACCATTTCCTGAACCGTGTCCACGGCCTCTTCTGAAATTATCACTCTGCTTAGATCCTGCAGCAGGCTGTAAATTTGATAAATCCATTTTTACACCTCCTTATTCAGATATTATGCTTCTTCAACCTTAACTAAGTGTCTTACCTGAGCAATCATACCCTTTGTAGCATCATTGTTAGGTAATTCAACTGTCTTGTTAAGCTTTGTAAGTCCAAGTGCTTCAACTGTTTTCACATGTTTTGGAACAGCACCAATTGTAGATTTAACTAATGTTATTTTTAACTTATCTGCCATTCTTAGCTACCTCCTTATTTGTAGAGCTCTTCAACAGTCTTACCA
This sequence comes from Butyrivibrio sp., assembly GCA_045542375.1. Taxonomy (GTDB): domain Bacteria; phylum Bacillota; class Clostridia; order Lachnospirales; family Lachnospiraceae; genus Eshraghiella. The sequence continues at coordinate 14,808 of JAZQKW010000087.1, read as the reverse complement.
CGAAGTTTTGCAACTTCTTCAGGTGTCTTTAACTGTGCTAAGCCTTCGATTGTAGCGAGAACAACGTTCTGTTTATTGTTTGAGCCTAATGACTTTGTACGGATGTTTCTGATTCCGGCTAATTCGATAACGCTACGCGCAGGACCACCTGCGATAACACCGGTACCTTCCGGAGCCTTCTTTAAAAGTACAGAAGCACTTCCGAATTTTCCGATAAAATCATGTGGAATTGTTCCGTTCTCATCTACAGGAACTGAAACAAGTTTCTTCATAGCATCTTCTTTTCCCTTGCGGATTGCTTCAGGAATTTCGATTGCCTTACCAATTCCGGCACCAACGTGTCCGTTTCCATCTCCTACTACAACAAGTGCGGAGAATCTCATATGACGTCCACCTTTAACTACTTTGGTAACACGCTTAATTGATACTACTTTTTCATTTAATTCTAATGCATTGGCATCAATAATTGTATGTCTCATTCGTTTCTCCTCCCTGCTTAGAATTCAAGGCCAGCTTCTCTGGCTGCCTCTGCTAATGCTTTTACTTTACCCTGATAAATGAATCCGCCTCTGTCATATACAACAGTTGTGATTCCTTTTTCAAGTGCTCTCTTAGCGATTACTGTTCCTAAGTATGCTGCTGCTGCAACGTCATTAGTCTTCTCTAATTCAGCTTTAACTTCTTTTTCAGTTGTTGATGCTGCACAGAGAGTATTACCTACTGTATCGTCAATTATCTGAGCGTACATGTGATTGTTACTTCTAAATACAGCAAGTCTTGGTCTTTCAGCTGTTCCGCTGAAACGATTACGAATTTTTCTATGCTTGTTCATACGAACTTCAGCTCTTGATTCTTTGCTAACCATCTTTGATACACTCCTTTAATTACTTCTTACCAGTCTTACCAACTTTACGTCTGATAACTTCATCAGCATACTTAATACCTTTACCCTTGTATGGTTCAGGCTCTCTCTTGCTTCTGATTTCAGCTGCGTACTGGCCAACTTTTTCTTTGTCGATACCTTTTACAATGATAGTGTTCTGATCTGGAACTTCTACTTCAAGTCCTTCTGGATCAGTTAACTCTACTGGATGTGAGTATCCAAGGTTAAGAACTAATGTCTTACCATTCTTCTGTGCTCTATAACCAACACCATTAACTTCAAGCTTCTTAGCATAACCTTCTGTTACACCAACTACCATGTTGTTAATTAATGTTCTTGTAAGACCATGTAAAGATTTCATTCTCTTTGTTTCATCTGGTCTTGATACATTGATGACACTGCCATCAACTTTGATTTCCATACCTTCAGGTAATACTCTTTCAAGAGTTCCCTTAGGTCCTTTTACAGTCACTTTGTTATTTTCTGCTACATCTACAGTAACGCCTGCAGGTATAGCGATAGGCATTCTTCCGATACGTGACATGCCGTTACCTCCTAAATCTATTCTTAATTAGTAAGTTACTTATATACCTGATTACCAGATATAAGCGAGAACTTCGCCACCAACATTAAGCTTTCTAGCCTGCTTGTCAGTAACTACGCCCTGGTTAGTAGAAATGATTGCGATTCCAAGTCCACCGAGAACTCTTGGTAATTCGTCTTTACCAGCGTAAATACGAAGACCAGGCTTAGAAATTCTCTTAAGTCCTGTAATAATCTTTTCATTCTTATCTTTACCATACTTCAATGTGATACGGATATTCTTGAAATTGCCATCTTCAACAAGTTCATATTTCTGGATGTAGCCTTCGTTGAAAAGGATTTCAGCTATAGCGTTTTTCATCTTTGAAGCAGGAACATCAACTGTATCATGCTTTGATGTATTTGCATTACGAATTCTTGTAAGCATATCTGCAATTGGATCTGTCATCTGATTCGTCCTCCTATATAATCTCTTCTTAACATTGGTAAGACAAAGCTTATGTTTGTCTTACCTACGCATTCCGGTACTTCTTACCAGCTTGCTTTCTTAACACCAGGAATCTGTCCCTTGTATGCTAATTCACGGAAGCAAATTCTACAAATTCCATATTTTCTTAAATAAGCATGTGGACGTCCGCAAATTTTGCATCTTGTGTACTCTCTTGTTGAGAACTTAGCAGGACGCTGCTGTTTAACTTTCATTGAGGTCTTAGCCATTGAATTTCCCTCCTAAATTATTTTTTGAACGGCATATTGAATAATCTCAATAATTCGCGTGCTTCTTCATCTGTCTTAGCTGTTGTAACTACGATTACATCCATACCTCTGACTTTATCGATTTTATCATATTCGATTTCAGGGAAGATGATCTGTTCCTTAATACCAAGTGCGTAATTTCCTCTTCCATCAAATGAAACTGAGCTTACGCCTCTGAAGTCACGTACACGAGGTAATGCAAGATTTACGAGACGATCAAGGAACTCGTACATCTTCTCGCCACGGAGTGTAACCTTACATCCGATTGGCATTCCCTCTCTGATCTTGAAGTTAGCGATTGAATTTTTAGCCTTAGTTGTTACAACCTTCTGGCCGGCAATTGTCTCAAGTTCCTTAACTGCTGTTTCAAGAACCTTAGAGTTGTCTTTCGCTTCTCCAACACCCATGTTTATAACGATTTTGTCAAGCTTTGGTACTTCCATTACGTTCTTATATCCGAACTTCTTTACCATAGCATCTACTATTTCACTTTTATATAAGTCTTTGAGCCTGCTCACCGTTACAGACCTCCTTTCCTAATTAATCGATTACTTCGCCGGTAGATTTAGCGATACGAACTTTCTTGTCGCCTTCAATCTTAAAACCGATTCTTGTAGTTTTTCCGTTGTGTACATACATAAGATTTGAAATATCAATTGGAGCTTCCTGATGTACAATTCCGCCGTTCTGATTCTTGGCACTTGGTTTTGTGTGCTTTGTAATCATGTTAACGCCTTCAACGATTGCTTTATTGTTCTTAGCATCAATAGAAGTTACTTTGCCTTCTTTGTCTTTGTCCTTACCGGCAATTACTCTTACGAGGTCGCCTTTTTTAATCTTCATTGTTGACACAGTAATACCTCCTTATAATACTTCCGGAGCTAATGAAACAATCTTCATAAACTGTTTGTCTCTTAACTCTCTTGCTACTGGTCCAAAGATACGAGTTCCCTTAGGTGTCTTGTCATCTTTGATAATTACAGCAGCGTTTTCATCAAATTTAATATATGATCCGTCCTTACGACGAGCGCCTTTTACTGAACGCACAACTACGGCCTTAACAACATCGCCCTTCTTAACAACACCACCTGGTGTTGCATCTTTAACAGAAGCAACGATTACATCACCGATGTTGGCATATCTTCTTGTAGAGCCACCCATAACTCTGATGCAAAGAAGTTCTTTTGCACCTGTGTTATCAGCGACCTTAAGTCTTGTCTCTTGCTGAATCATGCAGGTAATCCTCCTTCAAATATTAGATCAAAATTACTCAGCTCTGCTGATAAGTTCAACAAATCTCCATCTCTTGTTCTTTGATAAAGGTCTTGTCTCCATTACCTTTACTACATCACCGATCTGACATTCATTGTTTTCATCATGTGCCTGTAATTTATAAGTTCTTTTAACGATCTTGTTGTAAAGAGGATGTTTTACATGGTCCTCAACTGCAACTACGATTGTCTTATCCATCTTATTGCTTACGACCTTACCGGTACGTGTTTTTCTTAAATTTCTTTCTTCCACAACAAATTCCTCCTTCCTCGGATTATTCAGCAGCCTTCTGGGCTATGATTGTCTGGATACGAGCGATGTTCTTTCTAACATCTTTAATTCTGCTTGTATTATCCAACTGATTTGTTGCGTTCTGGAATCTTAAATTGAAAAGCTCCTTTTTAGCAGCTACTAATTCTTCATTTAATTCTGCAGGAGTCTTTCCTTTTAACTCTTCTACATACTTGTTAATTTTCACTGTTGTCACCGCCTTCTAACTGTGCACGAGATACTACCTTACACTTAAGTGGAAGTTTGTGCATTGCAAGACGTAATGCTTCTCTCGCTACTTCTTCTGAAACTCCAGCGATTTCGAACATTACACGTCCTGGTTTAACTACTGCTACCCAATATTCAACTGAACCTTTACCTTTACCCATTCTGACACCTAATGGCTTGTGAGTATAAGGCTTATCAGGGAATAATTTGATCCATACTTTACCACCACGCTTGATATATCTTGTCATGGCGATACGGGCTGCTTCGATCTGTCTTGAAGTTACCCACTTTGGTTCAAGAGCGACAATACCGTATTCACCGTATACGATCTTATTGCCTCTTGTTGCTTTTCCGGCCATTGAGCCACGGAACTGCTTACGATGTTTAACTCTCTTAGGTAATAACATTACTGTTCGCTCCCTTCCTTAACTGATTTTGTTGGAAGAACTTCACCCTTGTAAATCCAAACCTTAACGCCGACTTTACCATATGTTGTGCTTGCTTCTGCAAATCCATAATCGATGTCTGCACGTAATGTCTGAAGAGGAATTGTTCCTTCGCTATAAAATTCTGTACGAGCCATATCTGCTCCGCCAAGACGACCTGAAACTGATGTCTTGATACCCTTAACACCAGGAGTCTTCATTGCTCTTGACATAACTGACTTCATAGCTCTTCTGAAAGAAACACGGTTTTCAAGCTGAAGTGCGATGTTCTCAGCTACAAGCTGTGAATCGCCGTCCGGTCTCTTAATTTCTTTAATATCAATTGATAATTTCTTAGTAGTAAGCTTCTGTACTTCTGCTTTAAGCTTCTCGATATCAGCTCCGCCTTTACCGATAACCACACCTGGTTTTGCTGTATAAATGAATACTTTAACTCTATCAGAAGCTCTCTCTATCTCAATCTTAGAAATGCCTGCACTGTAAAGTTTCTTCTTTACGAATTTTCTGATATTGTAATCTTCTACAAGATTATCAGAAAAATCTGCATCAGCATACCACTTTGAGTCCCAGTCTTTAATTACACCGACTCTTATGCCATGAGGATTTACTTTCTGTCCCATGTGTGTTCTCCTTCCTATCTTTCATTAAGCACGATTGTGATGTTGCTCATTCTCTTTTCGATTCTGTAAGCTCTACCCTGTGCTCTAGGTCTTACTCTCTTCATGATTGGGCCTTCACCTGCGTAACATTCTTCAATGTAAAGGTTCTCAGCCTTCATTCCGTTATTGTTCTCAGCATTAGCAATAGCTGACTTTAAAAGTTTCTCTATAACTGAAGAAGCATATCTTGGATTGTATGCAACAATAGCAAGTGCTGTTGTAACATCTTTTCCACGGATTGCGTCTAAAACAAAGCATGCCTTCTGAACCGATACTCTTGCGTAAGAAAGCTTAGCAGATGGTCTGGTATCTTTATTGGCATTTCTCTCTCTTTTAATCTGGGATCTATGTCCTTTAGCCATGGATTAAACCTCCTTCCAAATCTGTTATCTACGAGATTTCTTCTCGTCTTTTCCATGTCCTCTAAATGTTCTTGTAGCTACGAATTCTCCAAGCTTATGTCCAACCATATCTTCTGTGATATATACAGGAACATGCTTTCTTCCATCGTGAACTGCAATTGTATGTCCAACCATCTGAGGATAAATTGTAGAACGACGTGACCATGTCTTAATTACTGACTTATCACCTGATGCGTTCATCGCATCTACTTTCTTAAGTAAACACTCATCTGCAAATGGTCCTTTTTTTAATGAACGAGCCATAAACTAACCTCCTAAACTATTTGATGCTCTTACCGTCTCTTCTTCTTACGATAAGTTTATTAGAAGCTTTATTCTTCTTTCTGGTCTTAAGACCAAGTGCTGGTTTGCCCCATGGTGTTAATGGACCTGAACGTCCGATTGGAGCTCTACCTTCACCACCACCGTGTGGATGGTCGTTAGGGTTCATAACAGAACCACGTACTGTTGGGCGGATACCCATATGACGCATACGTCCTGCCTTACCATAGTTAATGAGGTTGTGTTCTGCATTACCTACTGTACCGATTGTAGCACGGCAGTTTAATGTTACCATTCTCATTTCGCCTGAAGGAAGTCTTAATGTTGCATACTTTCCCTCTTTAGCCATAAGCTGAGCGCTTACACCTGCTGTACGAACAAGCTGTCCGCCTCTTCCAGGGTAAAGTTCAATGTTATGAATTTCTGTACCTACTGGAATGTTCTCAAGTGGTAAGCAGTTACCAACTTTGATTTCTGCTGTTGCACCGTTCATAACCTTCATTCCGTCAGTTAATCCCTGTGGTGCAAGTATATATGCTTTCTCGCCGTCTGCGTAGCAGATTAAAGCGATGTTGGCTGTTCTGTTTGGATCGTATTCGATACCGATTACTGTTGCAGGAATACCATCTTTATTTCTCTTGAAATCAATGATTCTGTATTTCTGTCTGTTTCCGCCACCGTGATGTCTTACGGTGATTTTACCCTGGTTGTTACGTCCAGATGTTTTCTTCTTAGTTGCAAGAAGTGACTTCTCAGGAGTTTTCTTAGTGATTTCAGAAAAATCTGATCCAGTCATGTTTCTTCTGGAAGGGGTATATGGGTTATAAGTCTTAATTCCCATTTTCTTTTCTCCTTTCGATGTTTCAAGTTACTAAATTTCCGACGCAATATTTTTCATCACTCTTTCTACGCCGGACTTCACTATCAGATTGGATTCTCTGATGTGGCCTTTACTCTACTGATTAAAGACCTGAGAAGATTTCGATATCAGCACTGTCTTCTGTAAGCTGAACGATTGCTTTCTTCTTAGCTGCTGTCTTTCCGAATGTCATTCCTCTTCTACGAGTCTTGCCATCAAGGTTCATTGTGTTAACCTTTGCTACCTTTGTTCCTTCGAACATTTTCTCAACAGCTTCTTTAATCTGAGCCTTATTTGCTTCCGGATGTACAAGGAATGTGTATTTCTTAGCGCCCATGTCTTCCATACTCTTCTCTGTAATAACCGGCTTAAGGATTACGTCATAGTACTGTACGTTTGCCATTATGCATACACCTCCTCGATTGTTGCTACTGCATCCTTTGATACAATCATCTTGTCATATTTTAAAATGTCATATACATTGATTGTGTTAGTAAATGCTGTCTTAACGCCAGGAATGTTTCTTGCTGATAATGCTACATTCTTGTCATCTGCACCAGTTACAACTAATGCCTTCTTAACGTCAAGATTCTTTAATACTGTTACCATGTTCTTAGTCTTGATTTCGTCGAATGCAAGTCCGTCAACTACGATAAACTTGTTCTCAGCAACCTTAGATGTAAGAACTGACTTAAGAGCGAGGCTCTTTTCTTTCTTATTCATCTTGAATGAATAATTTCTTGGCTTTGGTGCGAATACAACTCCGCCACCTGTCCACTGTGGAGATCTTGTAGAACCCTGTCTTGCATGACCTGTTCCCTTCTGTCTCCATGGTTTTCTACCGCCACCGCTTACTTCTGCACGAGTCTTAGCACTCTGTGTGCCCTGTCTCTTGTTAGCAAGCTGGCTTACTACTGCAAGGTGTACAAGGTGTTCGTTAACTTCAACGCCAAAAATTGCATCGTTAAGTTCGATATCGCCTACTACTTTGCCTTCAATATTGTAAACAGATACTTTTGCCATTTCTGTGTTTCTCCTTCCTTAAAATCAGCTTATTTTGCTGACTTTACTGTCTCTTTCAATGTTACCAATGATTTCTTAGGACCAGGTACTGCACCCTTTACTAAGATTAAGTTGTTCTCTGCATCAACCTTTACAACTTCAAGATTCTGAATTGTAATCTGCTTACCACCCATGTGACCAGGCATTCCTTTTCCCTTGAATACGCGGCTTGGATCTGATGAAGAACCGTTAGAACCCTGATGACGATGGAACTTAGAACCATGAGTCATAGGTCCTCTGTGCTGACCATATCTCTTAATTGCGCCCTGGAATCCTTTTCCCTTTGAAACTGCTGTTGCATCAATCTTATCGCCTGCTGCGAAGATGTCAGCCTTGATTTCATCCTTTACAGAATAGTTCTCAGCATCTTCAAACTTGAATTCTCTTACATATCTCTTGTAAGAAACACCGGCTTTGTCAAAATGACCTTTCTCAGCCTTTGTAACACCGTGTCTGTTTCTGATTTCTTTGCTGCCGTTCTTGTCAACATTAACGATTTTCTCTTTCTTGTCAACAAAACCAACCTGAACTGCTGCATAGCCGTCATTCTCTACTGTCTTAACCTGTGTTACTACACAAGGACCAGCCTGCAATACAGTTACTGGAACGAGTACTCCGTCTTCATTGAAGATCTGAGTCATTCCAACCTTAGTAGCTAAAATTGCTTTCTTCATTTTAAAATTCCTCCTGTTTAAATCTACAGCGGTTCTCGTTTTACCGAGAACATCCTAGAAAGTTAAATATAAGTGGAACTGTAATGTTGCTTCTATATTAAACCCTTCAGGACTTTCATACTTAATTGTGCCTAAGACTTACTTATTCTTCATCTTGATGTCGATGTAAACACCAGCTGGCATTTCTAATCTAGATAAAGCATCTCTTGTCTTCTGTGATGGCTCGATGATATCGATTAATCTCTTGTGTGTTCTCTGCTCGAACTGTTCTCTTGAATCCTTATACTTATGAACAGCTCTGAGGATTGTAACTACTTCCTTCTTAGTTGGAAGAGGTACCGGACCACTCACCTGAGATCCTGTCTTCTTAACAGTCTCGATAATTTTCTTAGCTGACATATCAACCATCTGGTGATCGTAAGCTTTAAGTGTAATTCTCATTACTTGACTTGCCATAAAAAAAGCCGCCTCCTTTTCGTACTTTGAAATCTGATACGTTGTTATCTCGTATCTCAGTACAACAAGTGGTGACTGTACACATCCCCGTGTGTGTCGCGACTGACTAATCAAAAAAGAAGTGGAAAAACCTTCTTCTGTTCGCAACCGTTCACGGTCATCTCTGCAATGTGCAGATGGTAAGTTGTACAGTGACTTGTCGTCAGTTTCCTAACTTGACATTCGCTCCACGGAAAACCTGTCTTGCGACAGCAACCTCACGCTTCACAGCTATCATGTCACAGCAATGTTTAGTATAATAGATAAAAACATAAAAAGTCAATAATTTTAATTGCACTTTTTCAAATACAATTTTTGTACTCTGAAAAACTCATTAAGTTTTTATCTTTTTCACTAATTATCAGATTAGAAATACCCCCTATTTGTTCAATAGGCCATTCTATAGCCAATTCCTTATCATTATACATAATTCCCGAGTCACCCTCTCCATAAAATACTTCTCCACACTTATATGATACTACTGAATCTTCCATAACAAGATATCCATGTCCAAAAAATTGCGGAACATACAAAGAACACATATTTTCACCTGTCAATTCAAAAGCTCTCCATTGACCAAATGTCTCTGAAGTCGGTCTTAAATCTACAATAACATCATATACCTTACCGCTTATACATCTTACTAATTTAGCCTGTTGTTTTTCCATCTGAAAATGTATCGCTCTAATTACACCTTTTTTCGAAACTGTGTAAAATACTTCTTTCAAGTTATGTTCTATGCCATTATTTCTAAACATTTCTATATTATAATCTTTTATAAAACCTCCTCGTTCATCAGTAGCACAAAATGGTTTAATTATATATGCTCCTTTTAAATCCAATTCTATAAATTCCATTTTCTGTATCATTCTATTCAATACCTTTCAGCCATTCCATTGTCATTTTAGAACCTGTAGCGAAGTCCACCTCTGGTTTGTATCCTGTATCGTTATACGTATTACTTATATCAAATACACTAAGGTCCATGTTAGTACCGGTAAATGGAATATCTCCGAATATCAACTCTGCTTCCGGTGCACAAGATTGTTTCATTTCAACAATAAACTCTTTAAGTGGTTTTGCATTTCCACTTCCTATCATATATTCACAAAATGGCTTTCCCTTCTTAGCAATAAGATAGAAAGCTTTTGCAACATCTGTCACATATACAAAATCATAATTTTGAGTTGCCGATGTAAACTGCAATAATTCTCCATTTATCATCTTTCTTAAAGTCGTATTAACGAATCTTGGAGACACTTCACCAACTCCATACGCGTTAGTTATCATCGGCCACAACAATTCTATACCTATGTCAGCTGCCACTGATTTACACATACAATGTGCTATATGTTTTCCCATACCATAGATATAGGCCATTCCCGGTCGACTTCCTTGTGAATGAACTGTCGCTTCTACTTCATATTCCATTATACTCCCAGCACAAACAAATCTTTTGCATCCTGCTTTATGTGCCACTTTCATACATTCAACAGTATTCAACGCATTCTGCATTTGAAGTTTATAATCAAATCTTTCCTGTCCGGCAGAACCTGCCCATGCAAAATGAACAAATGTATCATAACCCCTATCTCCTATTATCTTTTCAAGAAGATCAACATTACTTATATCACACTGCTTATACGTAAGATTTTTATGTTCTTTAAGCCTTTTTGCATTTTCTGCTCTGTCTAATGCCAGAACTTCAACTCCCTGTGAAAGAAAATAATCAACAGTGTTGCTTCCTACAAAACCATCTGCCCCTGAAATAATCACTTTGTCCATCCAAAAAATTCTCCAATCTGTTTATCCATACAGTTCCTTATATCCCCATTATCAATCCAGCACCTATTCCACTCAATAACTTTTTCAATTGCCATATCAATGTTCCATCTTGGCTGCCAGCCAAATTTATTCTTTAATTTAGAGCAATCCAGCTTAAGCAGTTTAGCCTCATGAGGTCCTTCATCACATTTATTGACCCAAGAGATTCCCTCTCCCCATTTTTCTACAAATATATCTACCAGCTTTCCGGTTTCGATACAATCACATTCATCCGGTCCTATATTGTAACAACCAGCATAATCCCCGTCGTTATATTGCATTGATGCTATGAGAAGGTATACATACAGTGGCTCTAAAACATATTGATAAGGTCTTATTGAAAAAGGATTTCTTACCACTATATTCTGTTTCGCCATAGCCGCCCTGATACAATCCGGAATAATCCTGTCACTTGCAAAGTCGCCGCCGCCTATTACATTTCCTGCCCTGGCTGTAGAAATCGCAACCTTACCATCCCCAAAAAAACTATTCTTATATGAATGTGTTACCAATTCCGAACATGACTTAGAATTAGAATATGGATCATACCCATCAAGCTCATCATTTTCTCTATATCCCCATATCCATTCCTTATTAAGATATACTTTATCTGTAGTTACATTCAAAAAAGAACGTACACAATTTGTATTTCTTATACATTCAAGTATATTAACTGTTCCCATCACATTAGTTTCATATGTATATCTCGGTTCTGTATATCCATCCCTAACTATAGGCTGTGCAGCCAAATGAAATACCACTTCTGGCTGAGCTTCATCAAATACTTTCTTCATATTTAAATAATCTCTCACATCCCCTATATGCGAATTAACATCTTTTTCAATTTCAGCAACATTATACAAAGACGGAGTCGTTGAAGGTTCTAATGAATACCCGGTAACAATCGCACCTGCATTAGATAATATTTTACACAGCCATGAGCCCTTAAATCCAGTATGTCCCGTAACGAATACTTTTTTTCCCTTATAAAAGTTTATGTCAAACATCAATCATCCCATTCCTTCCATGGAGCCTCACCATTGTCCCACATCTCTTCCAATTTCTTTTTTTCTCTGAGAGTGTCCATACATTGCCAAAAGCCTTTATGTGTATAGGCAATAAGCTGGTCATCTTCCAGAAGTCGGCTCATAGGTTCTTTCTCCAATACTGTCATGTCATCTTGTATATAGTTAAAGAATTCAGGTTCAAAAACCATATACCCAATATTAATCAAATCCCCATCCATATCCGATTTTTCTCTGAATGCATTAATTGATCCATCCGGATTAACATCCAATACCCCTTTATTCTGCCCAAAATTATATACACTTATCGTTCCTGTTTTCTTACTCCTCTTATGAAAATCCAAAAGTTCCTGTATATTAACATTTCCTACAGCATCTCCATAGGTAAGCATAAATGTCTCATTGCCTACATAATCTTTAACTTTCTTAATTCTACCGCCTGTTTGCGTATTAAGTCCTGTATCTACAATTGTAACTTTCCAATCTTCGGTATGTTTATTATGAACTTTCATTGAATTATCAGAAAAATCAAAAGTTATATCTGATGTATACAAAAAATAATTTGAGAACCATTCTTTAATTACATTCTGCTTATACCCGGCACAAATTATAAATTCATTTACACCATATACCGAGTACTGTTTCATAATATGCCACAAAATAGGCCTTCCACCAATTTCAATCATAGGTTTTGGCTTAAATTGTGATTCTTCTGAAATTCTTGTTCCTAACCCTCCGGCTAAAATTACTGCTTTCATTTTCACTGCATACCTTTCTACCTGATATTGTCGGATACAATTTCTTTTGAAATCAATTGCTATCCATACCCTTTGCATATTTCTTCATTAATTTTTCTGCAATCCATTTTGGCCAATATTTTTGATATATTTTCAAATCATCATTATATCTACTGTTATCACGTATATTCTCTGTTGTCCCAGATTCTGCATGGATTCGATGCCCTACAAGTTTACTACTGATATATACAAACCTTCCCTTAGTACCGGCAAGGCGACACCACGCCTCCCAATCAAAAGAATTCTTGTACTCTTTACTAAATTCAAAACCCTTGCATGCATTCATACAAAAAGTTACAGAAGGACAGCATATTGGATTTCCCATCGATAACACTCTATTTCTTATAAACCGACTTCTTTTTGAGATTTTAAATCCAACATTCATAAAACGTTTAATTTTTAGAAGTTTGTTGGTAAATACTTTATTATCATTTCTAATTTCGTAGTAATCAGTAAATAAAATTATGTCCCCTTTTTCGTGTGTATTTTCCTGAATTTTTTTCACATAGTCTTCCTCATATATATCATCCTGATGGCATAATGTTATATACTGTGCATCCACATTGGAAAGTGCATAATTAAAATTATCCTGTGCCATATTTCCAGTACTATGAGCCATAACTTCCACACCATATTTTTCAGCTAATCCTAATATATGTTCGTTAGGTGTTGATGTTGAAATAATAATAGGAGCTTCAAGAGTCTGATTCTTCAGTGATACTATACAATCTTCAAGATATTTACTTTCTTTATATGCACAAAGAACTAATATATGTCTATTTTCCATCATAACTTTCCCTCTTAAAATCTATTAACTTTAATAATTTCACGCAAAATAAACTTTTTGTTATTGTATCATTTTAAGGTAGAATGGTCAAGCCAACCCACCTATTACAAAAATCCATAAACTATATTGTGCGAAATAATAATTTATCGTATAATAATTTCATTATATATTATATAAGGAAGATAAATTTATGTGGATTGCAGATAATTGGAAAGATTATGAAGTTATAGATACCTCCAAGGGCGAAAAATTAGAGCGTTGGGGACAGTACACTTTAGTGCGTCCTGACCCTCAGGTTATATGGAATACAGATCGCAAGAATCCTCGTTGGAAGAAAAAGAACGGTCACTATCACCGCAGCAACAAGGGTGGTGGAGAATGGGAGTTCTTCGACCTTCCGGAACAGTGGTCAATCAACTATAAGAGCCTTACCTTTAATCTTAAGCCTTTTTCTTTTAAACACACAGGACTTTTCCCTGAGCAGGCTACTAACTGGGACTGGTTTGGCAACCTTATCAGAAATGCCGGCAGACCGGTCAAGGTACTTAATCTTTTTGCTTATACAGGCGGAGCCACCCTTGCTGCAGCAGAAGCGGGTGCAAGCGTTACCCATGTTGTCGCTTCCAAGGAAATGGTAGCATGGGCAAAAGAAAATGCCGCTTCCTCAGGGCTTTCAGATGCGCCGATACGCTGGTTAGTTGATGACTGTGTTAAGTTCGTTGAGCGAGAAATAAGACGTGGTAATCATTACGATGGAATTATTATGGACCCACCTTCATATGGAAGAGGACCTAACGGAGAGATTTGGAAGATAGAGGAAGCCATATATCCATTGGTTAAGTTATGCGAACAGCTTCTCTCGGACGACGCGCTTTTCTTCCTTATTAATTCATACACTACAGGACTTGCCCCTGCGGTTCTTACTTATATGATAGGAACTGCCATCTGTCCAAAACACGGAGGACATGTGGAATCTGATGAAATCGGTCTTCCTGTAACTGAAACAGGACTTGTACTTCCTTGTGGTGCAAGCGGACGCTGGTGCAAAGAATAAAATACGGCTGTGAATTGGGATAATTCCTGATTCACAGCCTTTATCATTATATCTATCCTTTTAATTTTTCATATCTGCCTGAAACCGCGTTATTAACCTCCCCACCTTTAAACACAAATCCGGTAACCTCATCATAGTAATACCCTACGTATCTTACAGAATTAACATATCCAATATTATCCTCTGTATGATTAGTAACCTGTATATCATACCCTTTCTGTGATTTAGGTATATATTTATACTCTGCCACCAATTTATTGTTTTCATCCAATACCCCTGTAATAAAAGGCATTATATTATATTGATATGTGTATCTTTTCCCTTCATATTCAAATCCATCGAAAGCCCTATTACCGTATGGATCATAATCATAAAAATACTTTACACTCCTACCGTTCTTTGTTTCTTCCATATGTACTTCACAGTATTTTAATTCAATTGTTGTACCATCGCTACCCTTTTTGTACTCCAGCCCAATACCATCACCATAG